>QNYI01000061.1 GCA_003978805.1 Desulfurobacterium sp. | reverse complement strand
CTCCTTTAGGTTTTCCATTTCTTTTTCAACGACTTCTATCTCCTTTAGTAGGTAGTGTTGGTAAGAGTTCTTGTAGGACAGCAAGTTTGCATCTTGTAGTTTCAGGTCGGAGGTTTCTCTTAGAGCTCTTAGCAGGGAGCTCCGTTTTTCCTCCAAATCTTCAAGGGTTTTCAGGAGCCGCGATAGCGTTTTTTCCTCCTCTCGGAGCTCCCTCTTCTTCAGTTTAATGAGAAGGTTTAAGAGTTTCATCTTTACTTCTTAATGACGAGTTGGGCTATTCTCTGCTGTTCTCGCTTAACGAAATCGTGGATAACTTTCTGGTCTTCGGGTAGTATGTTCTCAAACTTTACCCCGTAACACGTTGTATGCAGTCGGCGATACGTGTTCACGACGATTGCCCTAAGGTTAAACTCGTGTCCATTCAACTTAAACCTTAATGTAACGTCTGTAGCTCCCGAGAGGTCTATCTTGGATTCCTCTACTGGAATGCAGACTTTTGCTCCTCCTGCGCTAATGTCAACGATTTCTCCCGAGATCCAGTTCACCTTACCCGTCTTCCCATCGTAGACTCCTACAGAGACCGGTAACTCCACCTCAACCCTCGGGTACTCCCTCCTCTGATACCTCGTTAGCTCAAAGGTATGGGGGATGTGGAGTATGAGCTTTCCTCCCTCTCGGGAGGTCTTCCTTATAGTTTCCTTAAAGGTGTAAATACCGTCTCCCTTCCTTATGAAGGATATCTTGACTTCAATTCCCGTTAGGTCGTGTTTTACTGATTGTGACTCAAGGAGCGTCCAGTACATAAAGCGTTCATCTTTGTCAAATAGGGCAATTTCGTAACGTTTCCTGTCCGTTAGGTATAGCTTGGCCGTTTGGAAAAGTTCTATATCTTTTGTGCTCGTTAAGGGGACAAAGTAGGGAACGTAATCAAAGCCCAGTTTCATCCTCATATCTTGTACGAGCTCTTCTTTCGGGTTGGGGGCAGTTCTTAGGTAGAAGTCTACGACCCTTTCAAAGGGAGCTTTGAATTCTAAGGAGAGAAAGGGATCCCTACCGAACTTCCGCGAGTACGTCCAGAGTATCGTAGCTTCTTCTTCGGTCAACCCTTTTTCTGAGGCCTCTTTAAAGAAGGAAAGTTTGAGTTTTTTTTCCTTTAAGTACTCCCTTATGAAACCGGCAAGGGCAAGGAACAGGAGAAAGGCGACGATGAAAAAAATAAAGGCCAGTAGAGTGCTTACGCCGGCAGTGGGGAACTTGAGGAAACTTAGTTTCTGCATCCTTTCCCCTGTCCTTGAAATTGGCTTAACCTAAATTTTAGCATACCTGCAGAATCCCAATAGACAGCAGTGATTGCACAGCGGTCTCCTTCGGCAGGTGGTTTTACAGTGTTCAACTATTAGGGCATGAAATTCCTTAAATATTTTCAGCTTTTCCAAAACGTGAGAGAAGGAAGTTTCTACCCTTTCTCTTACTTTCTCGTAGTTCTCTTTCTCCTTCGCTAAAATCCCGAGGCGGTAGAAAAGCCTTTTCGTGTAGGCATCAACCACGAATATTGGTTTCTCAAGGGCGTATAAGAGGATGGAGTCGGCGGTTTCTTTCCCGATGCCTTTTAATTTAAGGAGCTCTTCTCTTACTCTCTTTAATTTTCTCCTTTTAAGTTCTTCAAGACCCCCGGTCTCTACAATAAATTTGCAGAAGTTCTTCAGGTATTCAGCTTTTCGGCGGTAAAAGCCTGCGGGTCTTATTAGCTCCTCTAAGAGTTCCTTTCGGCACTCAAGGATTTTCTCAGGTGTAAGTAACTCGTGTCGTTTCAGGTTGCTTATGGCCTTTTCAACGTTCTTCCAAGAAGTATTTTGTGTCAAGAGGGCACCAACGCATACCTCAAAAGGCGTTTCTGCAGGCCACCAGTTCTGTTCACCGTACCTTTCTAAGAGTATTTGGTAAACTTTTCTGACCATCAGCAGTAAAAATATACTGAGAGGTTCTAAAGGTGGTAGACCTTCATACCCACACGATTTTTAGCGATGGGGTTTTAATTCCGAGCGAACTTGTAAGGCGGGCAGAGAGTATCGGCTATAGAGCTATTGCCATTACCGACCACGTTGACTATTCAAACTACAAGTTCGTTCTTGAAAGGCTCTACGAGGTTGTTGAAGTTCTAAACGGGTATACCTCCTTAGATGTCCTTCCCGGCGTTGAGATTACACACGTTCCACCTGTCAAGATACCGGAGCTCATTTCCCTATGTAGGGAGGCCGGAGCTACTGTTGTTGTTGTTCACGGCGAGACGGTAGTTGAGCCTGTCCCCCCCGGGACTAACAGAGCGGCTATAGAGGGAAAGGCTGATATCCTTGCCCATCCCGGCCTTATAACCGAAGCGGAGGTAGAACTTGCTTTAGAGAATGGGATCTTCTTAGAGGTAACGGCAAGGAAAGGACACAACATCACAAACGGCCACGTTGTAAGGCTTGCCAAGAGGGTGGGAGCTCCCCTCGTCATTAACACCGATGCCCACGCTCCCGGAGACTTAATAAGTAGGAGTTTTGCTTTAAAGGTGGGAATCGGTGCCGGTTTAACGGTTCCGGAAGTTGAGGAGTGCTTCGGAAACAGTGAGGAGCTTGTGAGCCGTGGAAGGGACAGGCTAAGGGAGTTTCTCGGAACTTGATAAGTTCTTTTGTGCTACCTAACTTATTAAAGCGTTAACCTTTCCGGAGGCGGAAGGGGGCTGGTGTCCCCCCCGGACTTCAAATCCGGTGGTCCCGTCAAGGGCGGGACGGTGGGTTCGATTCCCATCCGCCTCCGCCATTAAAGCTTAGGGAGGTTGTTTACGTTTAACTCTTTCTCTAATACGTTTGCAACGTTCAGGATCGTTCCCTCATCAAAGGCTTTTCCTATTATCTGAAGGCCTATAGGGAGTCCTTTTTCGTCAAAACCGCAGGGGATAGAGATTGCCGGTAGGCCTGCAAGGTTTACGGCAATTGTAAAGATATCGGAAAGGTACATCTTTATCGGGTCGGCCGTCTTTTCACCGAGTTTAAAGGCCGTTGTAGGTGACGTCGGAGTCACTATAAAATCTACGCTTTCAAAAGCTCTCTCAAAGTCCTGATAGATTAAAGTTCTGACCTTTTGAGCTTTAAGGTAGTAGGCGTCGTAGTAGCCGGCACTTAGCGTGTAAGTTCCTATCATAATTCTTCTCTTTACCTCATCACCAAAGCCTTCTGATCTTGTCTTGCAGAACATATCAACCAATCCCTTATAGTCCTTTGCCCTGTAGGTATACCTTACGCCGTCAAACCTTCCGAGGTTAGAGGAGGCTTCAGCGGGAGCGATGATGTAGTAGGTTTCTACGGCGTACTCTGTGTGTGGAAGGGAAATTTCCTCTACTTTGACACCTAAGCTTTCAAGCTTTTTAACTGCCTCAAGAACCTTTTCCTTTACCTCCGGTTCTATTCCCTCTACGAAGTACTCCTTCGGGAGACCGGCTCTTAGTCCTTTTACCTCGTTATTCAAACCGGCGAGGAAGTCGGGAACCGGAACCCTTGCGCTCGTTGCGTCCTTTGCGTCCTGTCCAGAGATTACGTTGAGAAGGTATGCTGCGTCCTCAACGTTCTTTGTGATGGGCCCTATCTGGTCAAGGGATGAGGCAAAGGCCGTTAGTCCGAACCTTGAGACCCTTCCGTAGGTAGGTTTTAAGCCGACTACCCCACACAGAGCTGCAGGTTGTCTTATGGAGCCTCCGGTGTCAGAGCCAAGAGATGCAATTGCCGACCTTGCTGCAACTGCCGCTGCAGAACCCCCGGAAGAACCTCCGGGAACTCTCTCTAAGTCCCAGGGGTTCCTCGTAGGCCCAAAGTAAGAGGTCTCTGTTGAAGAGCCCATTGCGAACTCGTCAAGGTTGTTTTTGCCGACAACGATAGCTCCTTTTTCCTTTAACTTCTTTACAACCGTTGCATCGTAGGGGGAGATGAAGTTTTCCAGCATCTTAGATGCACAGGTCATCCTGACGTTTTCTACGTTGATGTTGTCCTTTATTGAGATGGGTATTCCGAAGAGCTCCGGCACTTCATCTTCAGATAGCTTTTCAATCTCCCTGTCGGCAATTTCTGCCCTCTTTACTGCTTCCTCTTCACACACGGTTATGTAGGCGTTTAGCTTAGGTTCTGTGGACTTTACCCTATCAAGGAGCTCCTCTAAGAGCTCAGAGGGTTTGATCTCCTTTTCCCTGATTAACCTGCTAAGTTCCCTTAGTGGTTTATTTAAGAGCTCCATAGTTTCCTCCTTACACTTCTTTGACCAGTTTGTAGCCGAGTTTTTCTGCCCACACTTTAAGGAAGAACTCTACCGAACGGTTGTAGGTTCTCTCTGCCTCTGGCGGGAACAGACAGGCCGGAACCTCTCCCTTTCTCCTGTGGCTTCTAATACACAGACAGCATATACCCCTTTTAGAACAAGCTGTGTATGTGCAGCCGCAGTCCTTCAAGTTTTCCTCTCTCCTGCACTCCATCTTAAGGGCCCCCTTTTAGGGTTATTTTTTAACAACCTTAGGAACGATGAAGAACTTACCGTCCGTTTCAGGCGCATTCTTAAAGGTTTTTTCAGACGGCAAGCTTAGGCCGGGAATGTCTTCCCTTAAAACCTTCTGAGGAGGAATAATCTGAAACTTCGGGTCAATTCCGTCGGTGTTTAGTTCGTTTAGCTTCTCTACGAAGTCTAAAATCTTGCTGAGCTGCTCCTGAAACTTTTCTATCTCCTCCTCCTTTAGCTCAAGCCTTGAGAGCATTGCGATGTGTTTTACTTCTTCCCTGCTTAGTTTCATCTCTTACTCCTCAGAAAAGCTTTTATGTTCTCTCCGATCTCTTCAATCTTCTCTGCCATAACCGGGTCTGAAGAATGGGATACAATTTTAACATTAGGGTTAAGCTCTACTTCCCCCGTGTAGACGGCCTCTTCCAGCCACCTTATAAAATCAATACCGTTTCCTCCGAAGGCGGAGTATTCTTCAAGGTAGTTGTCAAGGTCAAGCACCTCAATTTCCTTTCCGTGCTCTTTCACGAGTTTTTTGAGCTCATTTACAGTTTTGACCAGCACGTAGCCGGGAGGTGGCTTTCTCCGGTCGTCAAGGTATATTTTCATCCTTAGTCTCCCCTTTGGAGGTGTGCTTTGGGCAGAATTTTAGTAGAAATGGACGGAAAGGAAAGGGAAGTAGAGATAAAGGGAAGGAGCATTAGGGTGGATAGGTTGCTGGAGCTCCTTGGCCTTTACCCTGAAACTGCCGTTGTTGTGAAAGGGGGTAAACTCCTCTGTGACGACGAGAGACTGTCTGACGGAGACCGCGTGAAAGTGGTTGTAGCCACTTCAAAGGGGTAGCGGTTGAAGAGGGTAATGGCTCTTGACGTCGGTTTTAAGAGAATAGGGGTTGCCCTTTCAGACCCTTTAAGGTTAACGGCCTACCCTTACAGAGTTATTTACAGGAAGAGTAACAGGGAAACCTTTGAGGAGCTCCTTAAGGTCGTTAAGGAGAAGAACGTCGGCACGGTTCTTATAGGTGTCCCTATAAATTTGGAGGGTAAGGAAACAAAGATAGGGGAGAAGATAAGAAAGTTTTCATCAAAGTTCCGCTCCTTTTTAAAGGAGAGGGGGATAGAGCTTGAGTTCATCTTCGTTGATGAGTCCTACTCAACCTTAGAGGCCAAGAACCTCTGTAGGGAACTCGGTAAAAAGAGGGAAGAGTTGGACGACATAGCGGCAGCCCTTTTTTTACGGGACTGGCTTGCGTCAAGGGGTGCATCTTAATATATTATCCACTGCACCTTTAGTGATAAAAAACTTGGTGTTGGTATTACTCATGAAGTTTGGTTTTACCCCTTGACAACCTGAGAATGAGAACTATTATTAATAGCAGACACCCCCCCTATCCCCCTCCCTCCTCCCCACAGATTTAAAGGGCGCCATCCCGGCGCCCTTCTTTTTTTCCTTCCCTTAGATTAAACTTTTGTTGTCATGGAGAGGGTCGTTGTCGGTTTCAGTGGAGGAGTGGACAGTTTCTATACGGCACACCTTCTAAAGGAAGAAGGATACGAGGTTATACCCGTATTCTTCCGTCTTACTCCGAAATCGTCGGCCGAAAGAGCTCGTAGAGCGGCAGAGCTCTTAGGACTTAAACTTTCCGTTATTGACCTTACAAACACCTTTCAGCGGGAGGTAGTTGACTACTTTATCCGTTACTATAAAAGGGGTCTCACCCCTAACCCCTGTGCAGTATGCAACAGGGAGATAAAGCTTAAATACCTCTTCCTTCTAATGAAAGAGCTAAAGGCTGACTTCATAGCTACCGGCCACTACGCCCGTGTTGATTTTTCAAAAAAATGGGAGAAGCGTTTAATCTTCAGGGGAAAAGACAGGAAGAAGGAGCAGTCCTACTTCCTTTCCCTCGTTGAGCAGTCCGTCTTTGAAAGATTGTTACTTCCTCTGGGAGAGCTAACTAAGGAAGAAGTTGTTGAGAAGGCCAAGGCTTTAGGGTTTCACTTTGAAAGTGAGAGTCAGGATATATGCTTTATAGATGGGGATTACGTATCCTTTTTGGAACGGTTTATAAGGTCTTCGGAAGGGTTTTTCGTCCTGAAAGACGGAACGGTTATCGGTAGGCATAAAGGGTATCATCGCTATACCGTTGGCCAGAGGAGAGGGCTTGGGATTTCTTACGGTAGACCTCTCTACGTAGTTGAGATAGATGCTGAGAAAAACAGGGTAGTTCTCGGCGAGAAAGAAGATGTTTTAAAAGATACGTTGTACCTTTGGAAGGTAAACTGGCACGTTGAGTACGAGGAAGTTAAGGAACTTAAGAACCTTCAGGTTCAGGTTAGGTACCGCTCTCGTCCCGTGCCGGTTTGTGCCGTGGAGTATTTAAAAAACGGTTTTTATTATGTAAAATTAGCGGCGAAAGTTGACGCCCCCGCTCCGGGGCAGGTGTGTGCCTTTTACAGCGGTGACCTCCTCCTTGGGGGCGGGGAAATCACAAAGCAAGGAGAAGGGTAATGGCGGGGAGCATCGTAGGAATAGACGGAACGTTAGTGGTTCAGGCTGTTAACTTCTTAATCTTTATGGTTCTCCTCAACAAGTTTCTCTTCCAACCCCTCCTTAGCCTGATGGAGGAGAGGGAGAAGGAACTTGAAGCCCAGTACTCTGAGATTGAGGCCCTTAGGTCAAAAGCTGAAGGCCTGCTAAAGGAGGTGGATAAAGTACTGGACGAGGCAAAAGCAAAGGCTAAAGCCCTCATTGACGAGGCCGTTAAGGAGGCCAGAGCCGAGAGGGAGGAGATTCTCCGTCGTGCCCACGAGGAAGCTGCTGCCAAGTTGGGAAGCGCAAAGAGGGAAATTTGGAACTCTTTTGAGGCAGAGAAGGCAAAGCTTGAAGCCGAAGCTGAAAGGATGGCTGAAGAGATTGTTAAGAAAATACTCGGGAAAGTGGCATAAGGGGGTAAGATGGAGCAGGGAATTCAGCATCTATTGTTCTGGAAGACGGTAAATACGGTAATTCTCATAGCTATCCTCTACTGGCTTCTCAAGAAACCCGTTGCAAAGTTCATCTCCGACGGAATTAACGCCGTTGTTAGTAGGTTTGAAAGGGCAAAGCAGGAGAAGGAGGAAGTTCTGAGGCTCCTCAAGGAGGCAGAGAAGAAATCTGAGGAGGCCAAGTTAGAGGCCGAAAGGATACTCAAGTATTCAGAGGAACTGGCCGTTAAAGAGAAAGAGCAGATAATAGCGGAGGCGAAACAGACCGCCGAAAGGATAATCAGAATGGCCGATGAAGAGATAGAGAAGGAGGTCTACAAGGCCAAGGAGGAGCTTAAGAGGTTTGCTGCTCGCAGGGCTGTGGAGATAGCCGAGGCGAAGCTGAGGGCGGCAACCAATCCTGAAATAAACAAGAGACTCATTGAGTCTACCCTTCAAAAGCTTTAGGAGGGATCAAATTGAGACCGGAAGTAAGAGTTGCGAGGAGGTACGCTAAAGCCTTAGCCGATGTCCTGCCGGACGACAGGCTGGAGAGAGTTCTGGAAGAGGTAAGGACGGTAAGTTCTTTCCTTGACGACAAAGTGATTAAATACTTTAGGAGCCCGGTGGTTCCCCTTGAGAAGAAGAGGAGCCTCATAGAGCAGGTTCTTGAAAAGATCGGAGCTTCTGAGGAACTGAGGAAGGTTGTTCTCCTTATGGCTCAAAAGGATAGGCTGGGAACTCTCAGGGAGTTTGCTTCTGAGTTTGAGAGGTTTGTTGATTACAGGTTAGGAGTTATTAAGGCAGAGATAACTACTGCTACAGAAATTGATGAAGAGACAGTTGAGAAGATTAGGTCAAAAATAGAGGAAGTTTTCGGTAAGAAGGCTGAGGTATCTGTAAAGCTTGATCCCTCCCTAATCGGCGGATTTGTTGTAAGGGTGGCAGATAAAGTCCTTGACGCTTCTATAAAGACCCAGCTTGAAAACTTGAAGAAAGCTATAGCTGATTAACATAAAAACTCTTAAGGCGAGGTGAAGGGATGCAGATCAGGGCGGAAGAGATTTCAGAACTGATAAGAAAGCAGATTGAAGAGTTTGAGGCCTCTGTAAAGCTTGATGAAACCGGTATCGTCATCAAGGTTGGTGACGGTGTTGCAAGGGTTTACGGCCTTGAAAACGTAGAATACGGTGAGGTTGTAGAGTTTGAGGACGGAACCGAAGGTGTCGCTTTTAACTTGGAGGAGGACAACGTAGGTGTCGTTCTCCTCGGAGAGGGTAGGGGTATCGTTGAAGGCAGTAAGGCAAAGAGAACCGGAAGGATACTTGACATGCCCGTAGGAGAGGGGCTTATAGGAAGGGTTCTTGATCCACTTGGAAGGCCCCTTGACGGCAAGGGAGATGTTGAATACGTGGAGAGGAGAGCTGTTGAGCGTATCGCTCCCGGTATCGTAACGAGGAAACCCGTTCACGAGCCCCTCCAGACCGGTATTAAGGCCATTGACGCCCTCATCCCCATCGGAAGGGGACAGAGGGAGCTCATTATCGGTGACAGGCAGACGGGTAAGACGACCATAGCAATAGACACTATCCTCAACCAAAAGAGAGAAGGAGTTATCTGTATCTACTGTGCTATCGGTCAGAAGCGCTCTACCGTGGCACAGACGATTCAGCTCCTCAAAGAGCGGGGAGCTATGGACTACACCATAGTTATCTCTGCTACGGCTTCCGATCCAGCTGCCCTTCAGTACCTCGCTCCTTACTCTGCCGTTACAGTTGCCGAATACTTCAGGGATACGGGAAGAGCAGCTCTCATCGTTTACGACGACCTCTCTAAGCAGGCTGTAGCTTACAGGGAGATGTCCCTCCTCCTCAGGCGTCCACCGGGACGTGAAGCTTACCCCGGTGATATCTTCTACCTCCACTCAAGGCTCCTTGAAAGGGCCGCTAAGCTTAACGATGAGCTCGGTGCCGGTTCACTGACGGCTCTTCCAATTATTGAGACAAAGGCCGGTGATATCTCTGCTTATATTCCAACCAACGTTATCTCCATTACCGACGGACAGATCTTCCTTGAGACAGACCTCTTCTACAAGGGACAGAGGCCGGCTATTAACGTAGGTCTTTCCGTTTCAAGGGTCGGGGGTGCAGCCCAGATTAAGGCTATGAAGCAGGTTGCTGGAAAGCTCAGGCTTGAGCTTGCAAGGTACAGGGAGCTTGAGGCCTTTGCTCAGTTTGCTTCCGACCTTGACCCCGCAACGAGAGCACAGCTTGAAAGGGGTAGGAGGCTTATGGAGCTCCTCAAACAGCCTCCTTACAGCCCGATTCCCGTTGAGAAGCAGATTGTAGCCTTCTTTGCGGCAATTAACGGTTACCTTGACGATATCCCCGTTGAGGCCGTTACAAAGTTTGAGAGGGAGCTCTACGCCTTTATGGACGCTAAGCACCCTGAGATCCTCAAGGAGATCCTTGACAAGAAGCAGCTTGATGACGATTTAACGAACAAGCTCCACTCCGCCATCAGGGAGTTTAAGGCTACGTTTACCGCTTAAAGAGAGGTAGAAGATGCCCGGAATGAGAGAGATTAAGGCTAAGATAAAGAGTTTAAAGGGAACGAAGCGGATTACCGCCGCTATGAAGGCGGTGTCCGCTGCTAAACTCCGTAAGGCGCAGGTAGAGCTCTTTAACGTAAGGCCTTACGCCGAGGTTATGAAAGGGATCGTTGAAGGCCTTTACTTGAGGGAGAACCCTGCCCTCCATTCCATTTTTAAGGTAAGGCCGGTAAAGAGGATAGAGCTCGTAGTTATTTCTTCGGATAAAGGCCTCTGTGGAGCTTTTAACGCCAATGTAATCAGGAACGTTAACAGGTTTGCAAAGGAAAAGCAGGAAAAGGGTATAGAGATAAGCCTTACAACGGTTGGAAATAAGGCAAGCCAGTTCTTTACAAAGTATTCAGACCTTAAAGTTCGTAAGGAAATCAAGGACATATTCAGGAGGATAGGTCTACCGTTGGCTCAGGAGATAGCCGAAGACCTCTACTTAGGTTACCTGTCTGAGTACTTTGACGAAGTTTACCTCGTCTACAACAGGTTTGTGAACGCCCTTACCCAAGAGGTTACCTTTGAGAAGATACTTCCCCTTACCGTTGAAGTTGAAGAGGGAGCTCCCTTAGGGGAGTACACCGTAGGTCCCGACGAAAGTGTAGTAGAGAAGGCCGTTAAGTCTTACGTTTCTGCGGTGGTTTTAAGGGCCCTGAAGGAGTCCGAAACTTCTGAGCATGCGGCGCGGATGACTGCAATGGATAACGCTACGAAGAACGCCGAAGACCTCATCAGGAAGCTCACCATCTCCTTCAACAAGGCAAGGCAGGCCGCCATTACGAAGGAGCTTATTGAGATTACAACAGCTATTGAAGCAATGAAATAATTAGGAGGACAGGTATGGCGGAACATAAAGGAAGGATCGTTCAGATTGTAGGACCTGTTATAGATGTTGAGTTTCCCGACGGTCACCTCCCTCAGATCTACCACGCCCTCAAAGTTCCGAACGTTAAACAGATTACTTGGGACGGAAAAGTTAAAACCGGTGACCTTATGTTGGAGGTTCACCAGCAGCTCGGGGAGAACAGGGTAAGGTGTATCGCTTTCGGAGCTACTGAAGGCTTAAGGAGGGGTATGGAAGTTATTGATACCGGCGACTACTTAAAGGTTCCGGTCGGTCACGCCACAAGGGGAAGGATCTTTAACGTTGTCGGTGAGCCTATAGACGAGCAGGGTCCTGTTGAAGCTGAAGAGTACTGGCCGATTCATAGGCCAACTCCGCCGCTTACCGAGCAGAAGGCTACTGCTGAGATCTTTGAGACGGGAATTAAAGTAATTGACCTACTTGAACCTTACGCTAAGGGTGGAAAGACGGGACTCTTCGGTGGTGCAGGGGTCGGTAAAACTGTTCTCCTCATGGAGCTCATCCACAACGTTGCTATGAAGCACGGCGGTTTCTCCGTCTTTGCCGGCGTTGGTGAGAGGACGAGGGAAGGTACAGACCTCTGGCTTGAGATGAAGGAGTCCGGCGTTCTTGAGAATACAGTTCTCGTTTACGGCCAGATGAACGAGCCACCGGGTAACAGGTGGCGCGTTGCTATGACCGGCGTTACGATGGCCGAGTACTTCAGGGACGTTGAAGGAAGGGACGTCCTCTTCTTCGTTGACAACATGTTCAGGTTCATTCAGGCCGGTTCTGAGGTTTCTGCGCTCCTCGGAAGGATTCCTTCTGAGGTTGGTTACCAGCCAACCCTTGCAACTGAGGTAGGAGCTATTCAGGAGCGTATTACCTCCACAACCAAGGGTTCCATTACCTCCGTTCAGGCCATCTACGTTCCTGCCGACGACTTCACAGACCCGGCCCCCTTTACGCTCTTTGCTCACCTTGACGCAACAACGGTTCTTTCCCGTTCCCTTGCAGAACAGGGTATCTACCCAGCCGTTGACCCCTTAGAGTCCACATCCCGTATGCTTGACCCCAACATCGTAGGTGAGAGACACTACCGCGTTGCAAGGGAAGTTCAGAGGTACCTCCAGAGGTACAAGGAGCTCCTTGAAATCATCGCAATTCTCGGTATGGAGGAGCTCTCTGAGGAGGACAAGCTCGTCGTTCACAGGGCAAGGAGGATCCAGCTCTTCCTCACACAGCCCTTCCACGTTGCAGAGGTCTTCACCGGAATGCCCGGTAAGTACGTGACGATTGAGGAGACGATTGAAGGGTTTGAGATGATAATCAACGGAGAGCTTGACCACTTACCTGAGAACGCCTTCTACATGGTCGGTAACATTCAGGAGGCAATTGAGAAGGGTGAGAAGCTCCTCAAGGAAGCTAAAGCCAAGTAAGGGAGATAGGGATGGCTGTAAAGGGTATACCCTCTGAGATGAAGCTTTTTATAGCCTCTTCAACCGGGAAGCATTTAGAGGTTGAAGCTAAGGAGGTTTATATAGAGACCGATGACGGTGACTTGGGGGTTCTCCCCGGTCACCAGCCCGAGTTCTACTCTGTCGGTGCCGGCTTTGTCAAGTTTAAGGATAAAGAGGGTAACGAGGTTACTAAGTTACTTTTTAACGGTTTCGTTCAGATAGAGCCTGAGGTAGTCAGGATAGGCGTTCAGGAGATTTACGAGCCGGGAGACGTTGACGTTTCATCCCTTGAGAAAGAGGTTGAGGAGCTTAAAGAGAAGCTGGCCTCCCTCAGTGAAGAGGAGGTTGAAACCCGTCAACACATTGAGTCAGAAATTAAAGCGAGGGAAACACTGATAAAGAAAGCCCGCTGATTTCGGCGGGCTTTTTACTTTTT
>QNYI01000152.1 GCA_003978805.1 Desulfurobacterium sp. | reverse complement strand
ATAATCAATAGCATTAGCTCCAATAAAAATAGCCCTGGCACCAACGGCTTCGGCATAAGACGCGGCAAAACTCAGAAAAATAATATTCCGCGCGGGAACATACGTCGACGGAATTTCAACCTCATCAATTTCATCTCTTATCGGAATATTCATACTTTTATCTCTTCGTGTCTTTTACCTATTTCCTCTAAACCCAGTAGCCTGTTTAAGACCTGTCTTTTCTCCTTCCTCTGGAGGTTAAAGAGGGTAAGGATTTCCCCCTGAGGGATGTAGACCGTGTTCCTGAATATGTTTGGGTCAAGTCCCAGCTCCTTTTCTACGGCATGGTTTACGTTCTTTACTCCGCTGGCGTGCAGTGTGCTTCCCTTGTAGAGCTCTGCCTCACTCTTTTTCCTTAAGGCAGAGAACTTCCTGCAAATCCTGTAGTAAGTTCCCCGGTGCAGGAAAGAGAGTTCAACCTGTAGGCTTGTAGATTCCCTGTTTACCACCCTTTCTAACTTCTCAGCTGTGAAGTCCTTACCGAAGAGGGCAAAGAAAATCCCCCTTAGGATGGACGTTTTCCCAGAAGCGTTCTCCCCGAGGATGACGTAGGTCTCGTCGTCAAAGGAGAGCTCTGTCTCCTTGTGGGAGAGGAATCCGCTGAGTTTAAGGTTTCTTAGTCTTATCATCTCTCCTCTCTTAATATAACCGTGAAGCAGAAAACTACAAACCCGAAGACCACCATCCACGAGAAGATCATGAATAGAAGGGAGCTCCCTTTCATTTCAACTCCTTAAGAAGAGGGGTTTTCTCCGTTCTTCCTCTTGTCTGCAAGGAAAACCATAAATAGCAGGAGAACGAGGATGAAGACCATTATGAACCTTGCAACCCAGACTTCTATGTCCTCTGTTAAGAGGATTGTAGGAAGTTTAGTTACGCTCCACGTTGCAAGGATGGCAAAGAGGGAGAGGGGGGTTACGTATTTAAGGATGTAAAAGTAGAACTTGGGAACTTTAAACAGTCCCCCCCTGTTTATCTCTTCCCAAGCCCTTTCTCCTCCGAAGATCCAGAAAAAGATGATTACTTCAAGTAGCGCAAAGAGGACGACAAGAAAAGTTCCTGCCCAAAAGTCCATCTCGTCTAAGGCTTTCGGCATAAATATCGGAACTTGGGATACCAAGAACATAAAGACGATGGTGGCGGTAACGGCCACTTTCCTGCTGAGCTTAAACTCATCTTCAAGGAAGGCAATAATCGGCACGCTGATGGCAACAGAGGAGGTAGCCCCAGCAAAGAAGAGGAGGAAGAACCAGATGAAGCCTATTATCTCCCCGCCTGTAAGGTTTGAGAAGATTGCCGGGAGGCTGACGAAGGCAAGGTTGAAAGCTCCACTCTGAGCGACGGCCTGTGCATTCGCTACTCCGAAGAAGGCTACGGCGGCGGGAATGGCAATAGAACCTCCCAAGATAACCTCTGCAAGCTCGTTAAGGGAAGCTGCAGAGAGGCCGGAGGCCACTACGTCCTCGTCCTTTTTAATGTAGGAGGCGTAGGTAATTATCGCTCCAAAACCGAGGCTCAGCGTAAAGAATACCTGCCCGGCTGCGGCAAGCCACACCTTAGGGTTTGTAAGTTGCGATAAATCCGGATACCACAGGAAGTTAAGGCCT
Organism: Desulfurobacterium sp.; assembly: GCA_003978805.1. Lineage (GTDB taxonomy): Bacteria > Aquificota > Aquificia > Desulfurobacteriales > Desulfurobacteriaceae > Phorcysia. The sequence continues at coordinate 11,481 of QNYI01000152.1, read as the reverse complement.
TGAACCGCAGTGCCGTTTGGTGTCTCTATCAGTATTACCCTCACCATTAGAATGAGTGCCAGTATAAAGAGGGTAGGCATTGCTATTTTTGCGAACTTTTCAATGCCTCCCCTTATGCCTCTGTAGAGGATGTAGCCGTTAAAGGCTACTGTTACGAGGAAAAAGATGTAGGCAACTACTGAGGGTTTTGTGTAGTCTTGGAGGAATTCTTCAAAGGGTTTTAAGTACTGGTCTTGGGGAAGGCTCGGGTCTGGGTGGGGAAGCATCCCGAAAAGGGAGAAGAAAGCGTAACCGAGAGTCCATGACTCTATGTAGATGTAGTAGCAGAGGACTACGAAGGGGATAAAGAGTCCGAGGACACCGATGTATTTGGCGAGTGGGTGTTCCCAGAGGAGTTTAAATATCGCCGGCGTTGTTCCGTGGTTCCTTGCGCCTCCGTAGCGTCCTATTGCCCACTCCGTCCACATTAGGGGTATTGCAATGATGAGCATTGCTACCATGTAGGGAATCATAAAGGCGCCGCCGCCGTTTTCTGCGGCCTGTGTCGGGAATCGGAGGAAGTTCCCTAAACCTACGGCGTTTCCCGCCATTGCGAGGATAAGTCCCAGTTTTGTGCTCCACTGCTCTCTGGGTTCTGGAGCTCTGGCCATTTTTTCCTCTCAGCTTTTTTGTATAAATTTTTGAATGAATATTTTACCCAGTTAGGAGGAGTAATGAAGTACGTTTTTGGGCCCGTTTTTTCCCGTCGTCTGGGTTTTTCCTTAGGGGTTGACCTTGTCCCTTACAAGGTCTGCAGTATGGACTGTCTCTACTGTGAGGTAGGAAAGACCAGCGAGAAGACGATTTCAAGGCTTGAGTACGTTCCCCTTGATTCTGTTAAGGCGGAGCTTAAGGAGTTTCTGGAATCTTCACCGGATATAGACTTTATAACTTTCTCCGGTTACGGAGAGCCTACGCTTTATTCAAGGTTGGGTGAGCTCGTTGATTTCTTGAAGGGAAACTACCCCTATAGGTTAGCTCTTTTGACGAACTCTTCTCTTCTTTATACAGACGAAGTTCTTGAAGAGGTAAAGGGAATAGACGTCGTTCTTCCCTCCCTTGATGCTGTAACTCAGTCTGTTTTTGAAAGGATCAATAGACCCGTTGAGGGGCTTAAGGTAGAACAGTTGATAGAAGGTATAGAAAGGCTTATTAAGGAAACACCCTGCGAGGTCTGGCTTGAGACCCTCTTCGTTAAAGGTGTTAATGACGTTCCCGAAGAAGTGGAGAGGTTGGGGGAGGTAGTTCACCGTTTAAGACCCCACAAGTGGCAGCTTAACACCGTGGTTAGACCGCCGGCTTACCAAGTAGAGGGACTTACTCTGTCGGAGCTTGAGAGGATAAAGGAGAAGGTAGGGTATCCTTCTACGGAGATCGTGGCAGGTTTTAAAAGGGAAAAGAGGAAGCTGGGGACTCCCGAGCTTAAAAACGAGGTTTACGATATCGTCGTTCGGAGGCCCTGTCCGGTTGATGAGATTGCTTCTGCCTTGGGGGTTTCTGAGGAGGAGGTTGAGAGGGTGGTCTCCCTCCTCGTGGAGGAAGGTAAGGTCAGAGAGATTTTCTTCGGAGGGATGCCATACGTAAAGGGTATCGTTTAGTTTTCCTTTTCCTCCTCTTACTGTTTTGGCCTTTAAAGGTCTTCCCTGTTGTTTTGGAAGTCTCTAAGGGTGTCCCTTTTGATGGGAAACTCCTTGAACAGGTAAATAGTCAGCTTTCGCAGGTTTGCAGGTTTACCGACTGTATTTCCGTTACCTCCTCTCTCCTTTACCATCTCGGCTACGATGTAGAGGTGAAGGGGGATAAGTTAACCGTAAAGAGCTGTAGCCTTGTAAAAGAGGTAGAGTTTAAGGGGCTTCCTGAACAGCTAAAGGAAGTTGAAAAGACGGTGGAACTCCTCCTTAAGGGGAAGAGGCTGACTTCGGAGTCCCTAAATAACGTTAAACAGCTACTCCTTTTAAAGCTCCGCTCTTCCGGGTACCGTGAGGCTACTGTTCACTTTGAGCGTCTCGGCTTTCCGGACTGCTACACGCTCCTTGTGAAGGTCGTTCCGGGCCCTCTCTTTTACGTTAAAGGGATAGAAATCCTCTCTCCTAAAAAGTTCCGTCCTTTCCTTTTAAAGAGTTTCTCCCCTCTTAAAGGGAGTCCCCTTGACCTTAACCGGTTGAAGTCCACCCTTGAAAAGGTTGAAAAATTCTTCCTTGAAAGGGGCTTTTACAACGTCTCGGTTAACTACTCTTTCCGTTTCCAAGTGAAAGGAATCCTTTCTAAGGATAAAAGACCGGTTATCCTTTCTGTAAGTGTTAAACCGGGGAAGAGGTACGTCTTAAAGTTTGTAGGGAATCGCCATTTTTCGGACAAGGAGCTCTTCCCCCTCCTCACCTTTAAGACTGCCCGGTCGGTTGATGAGTTTGAGCTTGAGAACTCAAGGAAAAACATTGAGAAGTTTTACAGGGATAGGGGTTTTCCCTACGTAAAGGTGAGTGTAGAGGTTAAAGAGAGGAAGGGTTTGGCTACCGTTATTTTCAACATCAGTGAAGGGAAGAAGGTAATCCTTAAGGAGCTCTCCCTCCCCGATGGCCTGAGGTTACCGGAGGAGTTTGCCGGTATTGTGGGTACTCCTTTCTCTGAGGAGAAAATTAAAAGGCTCGTACTCTATTTGAAGAGGAAGTTTCTTGAGGACGGCTACAGGGATGTTATGGTTTCCTACGTCCTTTCTGACGGTAGTTTAAAGTTTCGGGTAGAGAAGGGGAAAAGGTACGTAGTTACGGCTGTAAAGGTTACTGGGGATTCTGAAGCCTGCTTTAAAGAGTTGGAGTTAACCCTTCCGTTTCCTTTCTCGCCGACAAAGGTAGGAGAGCTCCGGAGTAAGCTTGTCGGGTGTTACGCCAAGAAGGGATATCCGGACGTTAGCGTTGATATTTCCGAGACCTCTGAAGATGTAAACGGGAAGAAAGCTCTAACCCTCAACGTGGCAGTATCTCCGGGCGAACTTTACCGCTTTGGCTTTGTTATCGTTTTGGGACTTGAGAGAACTAAACTTAAGTGGATAGAGAACCTTTTTACCCTTTCTCCGGGACAGGTCTACTCAAAGGAGAAGGTGGTAGCCCAGTATTCACGTCTTGTCCAGAGTAGGCTCTTTTCCTCCGTAACCGTTGAGGATTTCAAGGTAGATGGGTGTATCAACGAGGTAGTAAAACTTAAAGAGGGAAACAGGTTACACCTTAGGGGGTTTGTAGGTTTGGGCACCGATTCAGGGTATATCCTGAACGGCTTCCTCTCCTCCACTTCCCCCTTGGGGCTCGGTGTTAGGTACTTTCTCTTCGGTAACTTCAGGCAAAAGGAAGGTTACGATGCCGTTTTCAAGCTGAATAAGCCGGCCTTTCCCTTTAGGAAGTATGAGACCTCCTACTCGGTTATTAAGAAAGAGCAAATTTTCCAGAGCTTTATTACGGACAGGGTTCTTTACAGGTTTTCCCTTTCCCGGAGAGCTTCGCGGGCTTTCAGTCAGAGTTTTGGAATGGAAATTGCAAGGGAGAAGGTGAGGGATACTTCAATAAACACGGAGAGGAGGTTCGTCAAGAGGACTCTCTTCTACATTCAAAACTACGACAGAAGGGATAGTATTACTAACCCTTCTAAAGGTTACCTTTCAAGGTTCAAGCTTTCTTTTAGCGGGAGTTTCTTAGGGGGGGATACCGATTACTATCAGGGCGATTTTAAGTTCCTCTACCTCTTCTCTCCCTTTGAAGACTTTACCCTTGCTTTTAGGTGGGGGATAGGTTTGATTCAGCCTGTTAAGGGGAGCTCCGTTCCCGTTCAGGATAGGTTCTACCTCGGCGGAGCAGAGAGCGTCAGGGGCTATAAGTACGGAACTATATCTCCTACCGATGATAAGGGTAACTTTGTAGGAGGTAAGGCTTACGGGCTTTTGAGTTTTGAACTCCGCTACCTTTTAAGGGATAACGTTCAGTTGGCCTTTTTTTGCGATTCGGGGAACGTCTTTAAGGAGTTTAAGGACTTTGACTTTAGACTTTCTGACTGGTACTCCTCTGTAGGGTTCGGGTTTAGGTACCTAACTCCCGTAGGGCCTTTACGCTTTGACTACGGCTATAAGCTCAAAAAAGTTCCCCACCAAGGTCCCGGAAGGATACACATATCTTTTGGTTTCCCTTTTTAAGGGAAGGGGGCAAGAGCCCCCGGAATTACTCGGCGAGGATCTCGTCAATTGTAATAACTGTTCCGACCTTACCGGCAATGTCCGGTCCGGGCTTAAGGGTCTTCTTACCGGGTCTCCAGTTGGCCGGGCAAACCTCGTTTGGATTCTCGTAGACGTACTTCCAAGCTGCGAGCTGTCTGAGGAGCTCGTTAACGTTCCTTCCAACTGGCGGGTTGAGAACCTCTTCTGCAACAATAACACCGTCGGGGTTGATTATGAACCTACCCCTTCTTGCAAGGCCTGCTTCCTCAATGTAGACACCGTACTTCTTGGCAGTTTCACCGGTTGGATCTGCTGCAAGGGGGAACTTGAGGTCTTTGAGGAGGGGTTCAACTTCACAGAAGAGCTGGTGGCTAAAGTGGGTGTCTGTTGAAACGGCGAGAACGTCGGCTCCGAGAGCTCTAATCTCGTCAATTTTTGCGTTTACAGCGGCGATTTCTGTAGGACAGACAAAAGTGAAGTCTGCCGGGTAGAAGCAGAGAACGAGGAACTTTCCTGCGTAGTCGGAGAGTTTAACGGTTGTGTACTCCTTTTTGATGGGATCGTAAGCGTTGAGACAGAAATCAGGAGCTTTTTGTCCTACGAGAGCCATTCTCTCCTCCTTTGATGTTTTATTTTTGCTGTCTTAATAATAATGCTTCTTATTATTTGTTGCAACTACCTTGCATCTATTGGATTTATAGATGTTTCCTATACTTATACCAAATGTTACAGGCTCCTTCTGCCGAGACCATACAAGGACCTTTTGGCCTTGAAGGTGTGCAGGCCGTTCCGAAGAGTTTACAGTCCTTCGGGTACGCTTTTCCGAGGACTATCCTATCGCAGATGCAGCCGGGGACTTTCTCTTCTTCAATTTCGGGAAGACTGAATACTTTCTTTGCGTCAATGTGGGAATACTCGTCCTTTAGTTCAAGGCCTGACTCAGGTATTCTCCCTATCCCTCTCCAGTTTACCGTTGCCTTTTTAAAGTACTTATACATCAGTTCTTGGGCTCTCCTGTTCCCTTCCGGTTTAACAACCCCCCTGTAGACGTTTTCAAGTTCTGCCCTCTTTTCTTTGAGCTGAACAAGTATCTTGAGGATTGCTAAGAGTAGGTTTTCCGGTTCAAAGCCTGCTACAACCGTGGGGATACCGTACTTTTCTGGGAATACCCTCCAAGCGTTTGCCCCGACAATTGCCGATACGTGTCCCGGAGCTACGAAGGCGTCAACGCCGACTTCTGAATCTTTGACGAGGACTTCCATTATTTCCGGAGTTAGTTTCTGAGAGGTTAGTATGTAAACGTTCTTAGGTAGTCCCATCTCTATTAGTGCGGCGGTGGGAGCCGTTGTCGTTTCAAAGCCTATGGAGAAGAAGACGACGTTTTTATCGGGGTTTTCCTTGGCTATTTTTAGAACCTCGTGGGGAGCGGAGACCATCCTGTAGTTCCCGCCGTTGCTTCTTATTGAGCCGATTTTCGTGGGAACCCTCAACATGTCACCGTAGGTTACGAGGATGGTGTCGCTCCTTCTGGAAAGGTTGATGGCGTTTATGATGTCGCTTTCGGAGCATACGCACACCGGACAGCCCGGGCCCGGAACGAGCTCTACGTTTTTCGGCATCAGTGCGCGCATACCGCTTACGGTTATTGTATGCTCGTGTGAGCCACAGACGTTCATAATCTTTACTTTCCTGTCCTTTGGTGCGAGCTTGTAGATAGCGTCAAGGAGCTCTTTCACCCTTCCTCTCACTCTCTCCTCCGCTCCTACTTTTCAACCTTTAACCCTTCTGTTGCGACCAGCGTAAAGAGGGCTAAGCTCGGCACAAAGAAGAACTGGAATATCATTGTAGCAAGAATGGCGAACTGAACTACTGCAGCCTTCAAAGGTAGAGTTCCGGCTAAGAGGAGTCCTACCATCACTCCCGGTATGTGAACTATACCTGCTGAGCGTAGCATGTCCCTTACGGGAATCGTTACGTCGTTTATGAGTTCCCTGAAGATGAACTTGAATATCTGGATGTCAGAAGCTCCCAAGGCGGCCATTCCTACTACTATGTCTTCTAAGTCCTTTAGCCTTGTTGCAAAGTACTTAAATGCTAAGGAGAGACTCCTCATTCCGGCTGCTGTAACTATTCCGGCTAAGGGTATGGTGCTGTTTGCCTCCACTTTAAGGACTCCTCCCAAGAATAGGAAGAGTAAGGATACAGAGGAGACCGAGGAGATGGATATGAAGGATACCAAGAAGCCGGTTTTTTTCTTGTACCCTTTAAAGTTAAACCTCCTGCTTGAGATGATTGCGGCGTTTACGTAGAAAAGGAGGATAAAGGCAGGGTAAACAGCTTTTAGCTTAAGTTTAAGTAGGAAGAGGATTACAAAGCCTATTCCTATGAGCTGGAAAAGAGAGAGGAAGGAGGAGGTAAGGAGCTCTCTCCAGAGGCCTATCTCAAACTTCCTGTCAAGCAGAGTTACGGCTAAGATGAGGAGGTAGGAGAGAACAACGATGAGAAGTTCCCCGTAAAGTCCCATTTAGCAGATCCTCGGAAGGGGGTCTTCTTCAAGGAGCTCCAGCCTGCGTTCTCCGCCTATTTTCGTTATTAGTCTTACGCCTTTAAAATCCTCGGTTACCTCGCCTATTATCCTTGCATCCTTACCTAAGGGGTGGGACTTTAAGATTTCAAGGGCTCTTTCGGCGTCTTTGCTACTTACGACTATTACCGCCTTTCCCTCGTTTGCAAGGTACAGCGGGTCGTAGCCTATCATCTCGGAGATAAACTGAACTTCTTCCCTTATCGGTATCTTCTCCTCGTATAGCCTTACCCCCAACTCAGAGCTCTCAGAGAACTCTATCAGCGTGGTTGCAACTCCTCCCCTCGTCGGGTCCCTCATCCAGCGAAGACCTTCTACTTCCAGTAGCGGTAGGAGTAGGGAGTTTAAGGGAGCGCAGTCGCTCTTAACTTGCGTTTCTATTTCAAACGCTTCCCGGGCTAAAGAGATGGCCGTTCCGTGGTCTCCCACGTAACCGCTTACTATTACGACGTCTCCCGGCTCTGAACTAAGGGGAGAGAGCTCCCTTACAACTTCTCCGACTCCCGTTGTATTTATGTACACCCCGTCGCACCTACCCTTTTCAACGACTTTTGTATCTCCGGTGACTACTTTTACTCCCGCCTCCTTCGCCGTCTTTGCCATGCTCTCTACGATTTTTTCAAGTTCCTCTAAGGGAAGTCCCTCCTCAAGTATAAAGCCGACGGATATGTACTTTGGCACTGCACCGCTTACAGTTAAGTCGTTAACAGTACCGCAGATACTCAGTTTTCCGATGTCTCCTCCCGGGAAGAAGCGAGGTCTTATGACGTAGGAGTCCGTAGTTATGGCTATTTTTTTGTGGTTTACGGGGACGTATGAAGAGTCCTGCAGGGGTTTTAGCTCGGGAGCGTTAAAGTGCTTTAGGAAGACTTTCTCTATGAGCTCCCGGGTGAGCTTTCCGCCACTGCCGTGCCCTATCTCTACCTTCACTGTAGACCTCCGATGATTACTAAAAATGGAGCAACGGCCAAACTGCTGTCCAGCCTGTCAAGGAGTCCCCCGTGTCCGGGAATTAGGTTGCCGGAGTCCTTGAGGCCGAAGGCTCTCTTTATGAAGCTTTCAAGCAGGTCTCCAATTTGGGAGATAACGGCTAAGGATGCAAGGATGAAGAGTGTAGTAAGGGAGAAGTCTATAACTCCCAAGTGGTTTCCGATGAGGCTTCCCGTTATTACACCTCCCAAGCTTCCCCCTATAGCTCCTTCAACCGTCTTCTTAGGGCTGATTTCGGGAATTAGCTTATGCCTGCCGAAGTATTTACCAACTAAGTAGGCAAAGGTGTCAACCGACCATACGATACTGAGTAGGAGGATGAAGAACTCTTTGGATAGCTTGCCTATGGAGATGACGCCTACAGTTAGGTAGATAAAGAAGCCGGCTGTTATCAGGAAGCTCTCCGGAACTTTTCCTTCTACCAGTATAAAGTAGCCAAATAGGAAGAGGATTCCCGCCGAGGGGATGAGGAAGGAGACGTAGGGGATGTGTATCCCTGCAAAGTATAGGATTGAGAAGATGACCGTCGCTGACGTTTTTGCGCTCTCCATTCTGGACATTGTGAAGAGCTCTGCCACCATTCCGATACCGAGGAGGTAAACTAAGGAGATGTAGAAGTTCTTGGGGGCTAAGACCATGGTAAAGGCGTAGGTTACAACGAGCAACGCGCCTAAGAGCCTTTCTCTCATTTTAGACCGCCGAACCTGCGTTCTCTCTTCTTGTAGTCCTCAATCGCAGAGAGGAACTCTTCCTCGGTAAAGTCTGGCCATAGGGTTTTAGTGAACCATAGTTCCGTGTAGGCCGACTGCCAGAGGAGGAAGTTGGAGATGCGGAGCTCTCCGCTCGTCCTTATGAGTAGATCAAGGTCGGGGAGCTCCGGGATGTACAGGTACTTCCTTATAACTTCCTCGTCTATGGTCTTTTCCCCAGCCTTTAGAGCTCTATTAACTGCGTCAATAATCTCCTGCCTTCCGCCGTAGTTGACTGCAAAGACGGCCGTCATGCCGGTGCAGTGGGCGGTTTCCTCCTCTATTTCCTTGAAGCCTTCCTGAAGGTACCGGGGAAGTTGATGGAGCCTTCCCATTGCCCTAAAGCTTACGTTGTTGTCAAGGAAGAGCTGAAGCTTACTCTTTACGTACTCGTACATGAGGTTGAACAGGAACTCAACCTCCTCCTTAGGCCTCTTCCAGTTCTCTGTTGAGAAGGCATACAGGGAAAGGTACTTTATGCCGAGCCTGCTCGCGGCTATAACTATCCTTTCTGTTACCTCAGCTCCCTTCCTGTGGCCTTCAATCCTCGGAAGTCCTCTCCTCTTTGCCCACCTACCGTTCCCGTCCATTATTATGCCGACGTGCACCGGTAGGTCGTTCATAAAGCTTTACCTCCCTTAAAACTTGTGGTTGTACTTTTTGTGGTTCTTCAAGTAGTCTATAAAGGAGGCGAGCTCTTCCGTCTTCCCGACGAGCATAAAGTGGATTCCCTTCCCGAACTCTGCGATGGCGTGGGCCAAGTCTATTGTGTAGTCCCATCCGTACTTTGCCGGGTTCTCAGACCTTTCAAGTCCTTCTATTAGCGAGTCGGGGACAGAAGTGGGGTTTAACTTTTTCATGAAGTTGGCCATCTTCAAGCTCTTAATTGGGAGTAGGCCTATGATGGGAACGGCTCCGAGCTCGCAAACGAGGTCGTTAACCTCTTCTGCAATCCTTGCGTCGTAGATAGGCTGGGTCTGGACGAATAGAGCTCCCGCTTTAATCTTTTTCTCAAGTTTCATAACTTGGAGCTCAAAGGGACCTGCAAAGGGGTTGAATACTGCGCCTATACAGAAGCGGGGAGCTCCCTTGAGCTCCTTGCCGTTTAGTAGGTATCCTTCGGTTAACCTTGTAGCCGTCTCTATCAGCTGAACAGAGTCTAAGTCAAAGACGGGCTTGGCATCTTTCTGGTCTCCAAGGGTTGTGAAGTCTCCGGTCATAAGGCAGATGTTCCTGATACCGAGGGCGGCTGCACCTAAAAGGTCTGCTTGGAGGGCTATTCTGTTCCTGTCCCTGCAGGTAAGCTGCAGTATCGGGTCAAAACCGCTGTCAAGGAGTAGCTTTGACATGGCCAAGGGGGACATCCTGACCATTGACCTCTGACAGTCGGTAACGTTGAAGGCGTCCACCTTTCCCTTTAGAGGTTCTATTCCCCTTACGACGTCCTTCCACTCCGTCCCCCTCGGGGGAGCTACTTCCGCCGTTATCAGGAACTTCCCGGCCTTCAGCTTCTCGCCGAACGTCAAGACTTTTCCTCCAGTATCAGCCTTCTCGGGTAGACAGACTTCCTGTAGTCCTTGAAGGGAGCGCTTTCACAGAGGCTTTTGAACGCTCCTAACTTTTTCATCCTCTCGGCAATTTTGTACCAGATGCAGGGAATTTCTTTGTCAACCTCACACTGTCCTTCAATAGCGCCACCGCAGGGGCCGTTTACGAGGGATTTGGGACAGCGGGCTACGGGGCATATTCCCCCTGTATCGGAAATGATGCAGTCTCCGCAAGCTATGCAGTACTCGTTAAAGATTCTTCCTTCCCTCTCCGCCCCTATGAAGAGGGTGGTAACGCCCGTTATTACGGGAACGTCTACGTTCTCTGCTATCAGCTGAGTCCCGGCACCGCAGGCTAAGGATACTATAACCTCTGAACCCTTAGTTTTTGCCTCCTTTAGCAGGCTCCTCTCTCTTCCGTCTATCCTCTCAAGGATGCACGTTCCTCCGGGGCTCTTTACTCCCACTACGTTAAACCCTAATCCCTTTAACCTCTCGGATAGCTCTAAGGCTTCCTTTAGCCCTCCGTTCTTGCACCTTCCTGAACCCAGTTCACAGCCGAGGATGAAGATTTTCCTGAAACCCTTCAGCTTGCTGACAATCTCCTCAAAGGCCTTCAGCTTGACTACTACCAAGTTACCTCCGAAAGAAGTTCTTGAACCCTTAAATATAGACCTTCACGCTGGCTTTCTTCTTGAGCTCGTTGATAAAGGCTTTTAATCTTTCCTGAAACCGTTTCATGTAGAGCTCCCGCCTTACTTTTTCCCTGTTACAGCCTCCCTTTTTCTCTGACTTAACGTAAAGGATAAAGTAACCCTCCTTTGTCTGGACTAACTTTAACTTGCCCGGTTCGGTGGTAAAGACTGCTATGTCCAATGGCTTAATGAGAGTTCCCTCTTTAACTTGGCCAAGGTATCCCCCCCTCTTTGCCGTAATGGGGTCTTCAGAGTACTCCTTGGCTACCTTCTCAAAAGGAACTCCCGCCTTTAGGATTTCCAAAGCTTTCTCTGCTTTATTCTTATCTTTTGTAAATATGTAGTAGACCTCCCTAACTCTGGAGGCCTTCTCTTTTCTGCACACCTTTTCTACGTCAATGTCCGTGACCTTAACCTTCGGCTTAACTTTCCTCGCTATGAGCTTAGCGATTAGCAGCTGTTCCTTTAGTTTCTCCTTTATCTCCTCTAAGCTTAGTCCCTCTTTCTCAAGGGCGTTCTCAAGGTCTTCCTTACTTTTAAACCCTCCTCGCCTCATGAGGTCCTTTAGCGCTTCATCTACCTCTTCCTCTGAGACGGTCAACCCTTCCTCCTTTGCCTCGGTCAGCAGTATCTTCTTTTCAATGAGGGAATCCCTTGCTGTCCTTAGGTCGGATATGTG
>QNYI01000136.1 GCA_003978805.1 Desulfurobacterium sp. | reverse complement strand
TAAATTGGTGTAATTTTAGTCTTTAAGGTCTCCAACAAGCTCGGAGATGTGAGAATATCCCATTTCCTTCAGGTACTCTTCAAGGCCTGAAACGATTTCCTCTACAGCTTTTGGGTTGTAGAAGTTTGCAGTGCCTACCTGAACGGCTGAAGCGCCGGCCAAGAAGAACTCAACGGCGTCTTCCCAAGTGGATATCCCACCGATACCTATGACGGGAATCTTCACTGCTCTCGCAACCTGATAGACCATCCTAACGGCTACAGGCTTTATTGCAGGACCTGAGAGTCCACCAAAACGGTTTTTAATCTTTGGTTTTCTCTTGTATATGTCTATCGCCATCCCGAGGAGTGTATTTATCGCCGAAACTGCATCTGCACCGGCAGATTCTACAGCTTTCGCTATCTCGGTAATGTCCGTTACGTTGGGAGAGAGCTTAACTATAACCGGCTTATCTGAGTTTTTCTTAACGGCTTCTGTGAGTTTTGCAGCCTCTACCGGGTCAACTCCAAAGGCGAGGCCTCCCTTTTTGACGTTTGGACAGGAGATATTGAGCTCTATGGCGTGAACGCCGGGAACTCCCTTTAGTTCTTCTGCTACTGCAACGTACTCTTCAACGGTAGAACCGTAGATGTTGGCTATAACCTTGCACCTATAGTTTCGGAGCTCCGGCAGGACTTTTTCCACAAAGTACTTTACTCCCGGGTTCTGAAGGCCTATCGCGTTTAACATCCCGCAGGGGGTTTCCCATATCCTCGGGGGTTCGTTCCCTTCCCGGGGCTCTATGGAAAGTCCTTTAACGCAGACTGCTCCAACCCTGTTAAGGTCTACGTAAGGGGCGTACTCAAGCCCAAAGCCAAACGTTCCCGACGCAGTCCAGACGGGATTTTCAAACTCAACGCCAAAGAGCTCTACTTTCAACATCACCTCACCTTCCTAAGGTAAGCTATTGCCTCTATGTGGTACGTCTGGGGGAACATATCTATGAGCTTCACCTTCTCCATATCTATACCGAACTGGTGGAAAAGGGCGATATCCCTTGCAAGGGTAGAGGGGTTGCAGGAAACGTAAACAATCTTCCTCAGACGGGGAACGTGGGAGAGCTCCCTGACAACCCTCTGGTTCAAACCGCTACGGGGAGGGTCAACGATGATAAGGTCGGGATTGTAGTCCTTTACAATGTTAAGGGCTTCCTCAGTCTGACGGCAGTAAAAGGTGATGTTCCTAAGGCCGTTTATATCCTTATTGTAGAGGGCATCGCTTACGGCAGAAAAGTTCGCTTCAACGCCGAAGGCCCTGTGAACGTACCTACCGACCGGTATGGTCAACGTTCCGACGCCACAGTAAAGGTCCCCGGCAAGCATGTATTGCTGTTCCATAGCTACCCGCGATACCCTACTTATGAGGTTCCCTACCTGAAACCTGTTAACCTGAAAGAAGGAGTCTGCGCTCACCCTAAACTTAAACTTATCAATTAACTCGTAGGTAAAGTCCCTACCGAAGAACTTTACCCTCTCTGGATAGCCATCCCCACCGGCCTTGTAAATTCCAAAACCGACGACGTTGAGCCTAAGTATTTCCTTAACCCTTTCCAGTGAAAGGTTAACCCTCTTAAACCTTCCGGAGTAGACGATCTTTAAGAGAACCTCTCCTTTAGAGGAAGAGTAGATGTGAAAGTCTGTAGGCTCTGAAGGGAGCTCCCTTAAGAGCTCTTTTAGCCTCGGCATTACATCGTGGATGTCCTCTTTAAGAAGGTAACACCTGTCTATATCAACAACGTTGTGGCTACCTTTGGCAAAGAAGCCGACCTTGCCGTTCCTTACCTTTAGCTGAGCCCTGTTCCTGTAGAACCACGGAGAAGAGGAAGGGATAACCTCCTCTATGTTGGGACGCTTTATTTTCCCTATCTTCTGGAGGTTCTCCTCTAAAATGTCCCTCTTGAACTTTACCTGACTCTCGTAGTCTATGTGCTGCCAGTCACAGCCACCGCACCTACCAAAGTAGGGACAGCGCGGAGTAGTCCTGTACTTGCTCTTTTCAACGTAGCGAACAACTTCTGCCTCACTGTAACCGCTTTTCCTGCTCGTCTCCTCCACTATTACAACGTCTCCGGGAGCTACCTGAGGGACAAAAACGGCTCTGCCGTTTAACCTGCCGAGTCCCTTTCCACCGTAAACGAGCTTCTCTATTCTTATCTTGAACTGTTTCCCTCTCTGTTTCAACGAGGAGCCTCCAAGGGCAAGCTGGAGCTTAGGATGGGATTATACGAATTTCGCCAAACATTTGCTAACATAGAAGTTGATAGCTATAACCGTGAAGGAGTCGGCCATGAAGATAAAGACGAAGCTCCTCATCTCCCTCGTTGTTGAAGTCCTGATGATACTCTTCTTCACTGAGTTTGCCACCTACAAGCTCCACCGGTTTCAAAGTTCTTACGAGTTAGAGAAGGTCATGTTTGACGTTGAAAAAGACATAGCCGACCTAAGGACTTACCTCCTCATATCGGACAGGGAATTTAACAGCTCCTCCGATATAAACGGCAGGCTTGAAAAAGACCTGATGAAACTCGGGGAGTTCAGCTCCCCAGAGGCTTCAAAAGTTTACTCAATCTTGCTGTCTGCAATCAGCGAAGTCAAAAAAGGGAGTTCAGACTTACAGTCCCTAACTAAGAACTTAGCCGATAAGGAGACACAGGTTTACAAGCTGAGGGCAAGACTCCTAAGGGAGGCAGAAGATACCCTCTCCTTTGCCGAAAGCATAGTCAGGATAATTCCCCTGTTCAGTCTCATCATAATAGGAATAGGAGCTCTCAGTACCTACAGGGCTATAGTAATGCCCATTCAAAAAATGACGGAAACGATGAAGGAGATTGAGAAGGGCAAACTCACAAAACGGCTATCCATAGACAGGAACGACGAGCTTGGCCTCTTGGCCAAGGAATTTGATAAGTTCGTAACTTGGATTAAGTCAACCTTTGAGGAGCTCGGTAAACTATCCGTAAAGGTCTCCAACGACGCCGGTGTCCTTATTTTAGAGCTCTTTAACACCAACCTTAAAAACAGCGACATAAAGAAGAAATTCATGGAACTCTCTGTCTCCTCCGAAATCCTCGCAGGCTCAATATCCGACGTAAACAGGCTCATAAAGACCGCCAGCAAGGAAGTTGAAAAGGTTGACGGAGAAACCAAAAAGGGAGCAGAAATCGTGTCGCGTTCCGTCAACGACGTCCAGAGACTCGCAGATCAGGTCATCTCTTTAAGGAGCAGAATTGAGAAACTCCAGCAGAGCTCCGTAACCATCCAGAACGTCGTAGAAACTATTAAAACGATTGCAGACCAGACAAACCTCCTTGCGTTAAACGCTGCAATAGAGGCAGCAAGGGCAGGTGAAGCTGGAAGGGGCTTTGCAGTTGTAGCAGAGGAGGTAAGGAAACTCGCCACGAGAACCGTTAGTTCTGCCGAGGAAATCGGGAAAATCGTAAGTGACATCATCTACCTGATAGAGGAGTTCTCAAAGGATTTAGAAGAGCGCGCAAGCGAAGCCTACAACGTTAAGCAAGAGATGGCAAAGACAGAGAACGTCCTTGTAACGATAAGGAAGAGGGTAGAGTCTCTGTCAAAGGTAACGGAGAACATGCTCTTTTCCTTAAAACAACAGTTGAGTGCCCTTGATACCGTAAGGGACAACGTCGCCGCCATCAACGAAGAGATGATGAAGTTCCAAGAGGTATTTAAGAAACTTGAAGAGAGGATATACAGGACGAAGGCTTCTATCAGATCCGTTCAGGATAACATCTCAAGGTTTGACATAGGTAAGCTCTTAACGGTCATTAAGGGAGAGGAGCTCTTTGCCGACTGGATTGCAAGACTACCGAAGGTAAAGGAGGGAGGAGGAACTGTCCTTGACTTTGACTCCTCCCCCATAAGGGAATGGATAAGGAAGGAGCTCCGCCGGCTTGAAGTTAAAGGTATAACCGAGGTAGCCAACCAGCTTGAAACAGCAATAGAAGGGTGTTTTGCAGTAGCACGGGAGATAATGAAAGCCATCGGCGAAGGTAAACCGGCAGACAGCTTCTTCAAGAACTTGGAAGAAAAAGCTCTCCGCGTTATAGAACTCTTTGAAGAGATAATAGAAAGGATTACAAATGAGGAACCTGAAAAGGTGTGAAGGCCTCTGCTACTGCCGAACTTCGTGTAACAACAACCTCCTCCCTCGCGTAGATATCCCTCTCTTTTTCAGCTTTAGGGTTTTAAAGGTTGAGGGAGATACCGTCTACGCAGACCGCTTCTCTCCCCCCACGATTGTGGAGCTCCTTTTAGAGAGGGAGGCCTTCCTTACAAAGAACGTCCTTGAAGGCGAGAAGGTCATCCTCGTCAGGTCTTTCATAGAGAAGAAACTTGACGATTCCACTGTCCTATTAAGGCTCGGTGAAGAAGTCTGCGAGAACAGACGCCTGTTTGACAGGTATGTATTCTGTCCGGAAAAGCTCGGGGAGTTTGAACTCTCTTCCGAAAAAACCCTCTTCGGTAAAGCCTACATCGTTAACGTAAGCCTCACCGGCGTTGAGTTCGTCTCTCCGTCGGCAGACGCCAGCGCCATCCTGCCGGGAACAATTTTAAACGCCTCTCAGGGGAACAGGCGCTTAAGGGTAAAGGCTCTTAGGTTGAAAACAGAACCGGGAAAGGTGTTCATTGCCGGAGAGATACTAAAAACCACCTTCAACCTGATGGACTTTATTATTGATAACTACGTTAAGTTAGTAGGGGAAATCCTTCTCAAAAACTTCTAATCTTCCTATACAGAGTATCCCTCTGAACGGGAGTGTAGCCTGCGTCCTTTATGAGCCTTAAGATTTCAGAGAGGGGCATCCTGAACTTTACACCTGCCGCCGCTACAACGTTCTCTTCAATCATGAGAGAGCCGAAATCGTTGGCTCCGAATTTAAGGGCTACTTGAGCAAGCTTCCCCCCTTGCGTTACCCAAGAGGCCTGAACGTTTTCAACGTTGTCAAGGTAAATCCGCGAAACGGCCAAGACCCTCAGGTACCTCTCCCCGCCGGCCTTATTTCTTACCTCCTTCCCCAGTTCGGTGTTATCCGGCTGGTAGCTCCAAGGAATGAAAGCTGTAAAACCTCCCGTCTCGTCCTGTAACTCCCTTATCACCTTAAGGTGCTCTACAACGTCCTCGTCCGTATCAAGGCTACCGAACATCATAGTTGCCGTAGTCCTTAGGCCGAGCTTATGGGCAGTCCTGTGAACTTCAAGCCACTCCTCTGTTCTCGCCTTTCTCGGAGCTATCCTCTCCCTTACCCTGTCAACGAGTATCTCAGCTCCACCGCCGGGAACGGAGCCGAGGCCGGCAGAGATGAGACGCCTTAAGACCTCCTCTACAGAAAGTCCCGAAACTTTTGAAATGTGGATTATCTCAGGGGCGGAGAAGCCGTGAACGTGAATCTCCGGGAAGTTTGACTTTATAAAGGAAAGGAGCTCCTCGTAGTACTCAATGCCGAGACCGGGGTGGAGTCCCCCTTGAAGGAGAATTGCCGTTCCTCCCAAGCTAATCGTCTCCTCTATCTTCCTCTTTAAGGTCTCCCGGTCAATCACGTAGGCATCGGGAGCTCCCTCTTCTCTGTAAAAGGCACAAAACCTGCACTTACAGGTGCAGATGTTGGTGTAGTTTATGTTCCTATCTATGACGAAGGTAACTTCCCTTTCGGGATGCTTCCTGTTCCTTACGTAGTTTGCAAGCTGTCCGAGGGTAAGGAGATCAACCTCCCTCAGCAACCACAGCGCTTCCTCTTCCGATATCCTGACCCCTGAGAGAACCTTCTCCAAAACCTCCATACGTTCCCCGCGGAGACTATAATTAAACCTTGAAGTTCAAGTTTAAGAGGTTAGTGTTGGAGTGTCAATTTTGTGGCGGTAGCGGTTGGGTCGTGGAAGAAGTAGAGGGAGTGAGGAAAGCCCTCCGTTGCAAGTGCCAGTTTGAACGTTTCAGCAGAGAGTTCTTAAGGAGCTCCTCCATCCCCGCCAGATATAGGAACTGCAAGTTCTCAAACTTTTACCCCGAAACGGAAACCCAGCTGAGGGCACTAAAGGTCTGCAAGGAGTTCTTCTACCAGTTTCCCTTCGTAGAGAGGGGAATTCTCCTCTACGGCAGTCCCGGAACGGGGAAAACCCACCTTGCCGTTGCACTGCTTAAGAACGTTATAAAGTATAAGGGGCTGAGGGGGGTATTCTGCGACTTTAGGAACCTCCTCATAGAGCTAAAGAGCACCTTCGGCACGGGAGAGTCTGAAACGGAGATCTTAGAGAACGTAATGAGAGCTCCCCTCTTAGTCCTTGACGACGTGGGAGCTGAAAGGGGAACGGAGTGGGCTAAGGACAAGCTGGCCACGATTATAAACTACCGTTACGCAAACAACCTGCCTACAATCATAACGACGAACCTTCGCTTTGACGTTGTGACAGAAGAGAGTTTTTCATCAAGGTTTGACGAGAGGACAGAGTCCCGGATTTACGAGATGTGCACGATAATAAAGGTGGAAGGTCATGACAGGAGGAAAAAAGCCCGTCTATAAGAACATCGGCATTATAGCCAACCCGATAAAACCTGAAAGCGGTAGGGGTGTCCAGAGGATAATAAGAAAACTCAGAGACTATCCAGTTAGACTATATACAGACGAGGAAACCTGCAAGCTAACGGAAGAGCCAGTCTGCAAAGAGAAAGTAAAGGGCGTTGACAGGTTAGTTCTACCCGACAAGGTTGACGTTATCCTTGTTCTCGGTGGAGATGGCACGTTCCTTACAGTGGCAAAGCTCGTTGATAAGAGACCTGTCCCCCTCCTCGGAATAAACTTCGGAACCCTCGGTTTCTTAACGGAGATATCCATAGACAACATAGAGGAGAGCCTTGAAAGGCTACTAAGGGGAGAGTTTGTAGTAGAAAACAGGCCTGTCATAAGGGTCAAGGTTCTCCGAAAGAACGGCCACATCTCCATCTACAGGTGCGTCAATGAGGTTGCAATAAAGAGGGATACCTTAGCAAGAATCATAGAAATAGAAGTAGAGGCAGACGGAGAGTACGTCACAACGTTCAGAGGTGACGGCGTAATCGTGGCAACGCCGACAGGCTCAACCGCCTACTCCCTCTCTGCAGGAGGCCCCATACTGATGCCGACATTAAGCGCAATGCTCCTTACGCCGATATGCCCTCATACCCTCACCTTAAGGCCCCTCGTCCTTGAAGGGAAAATCTGCCTCACGGCAAAGCTAAAAACGGAAAGTGAGACTGTAATGGTAATCTTTGACGGACAAGAAGGTATAGAGCTCCGAAAAGGCGACACCATAGAGATAACCCGCTCCCCCTACGACCTGTTAATCCTGAGGGACCCGAAGAAGTCCTACTACCAAACCTTAAGGGAGAAACTAAAATGGGGATAGGAACCATATCTGCCGTTGCCGTTACCCTCATTGCTCCGGTAATTTTCGGAATAGGAAGCAGTATCAGCACTCCCGAGAGCTCCCAGTGCTATAAAGGGAAACTCTACGTATCAAACATCGGAGGACTCCCTCCTGATAAAAAGGACGGTGACGGCTACATCCTCCTTGCCGACCTTAAGGGAAAGGTAGTAAAGCCAAAATTTATAACCGGACTAAACGCTCCAAAGGGAATAACCTTTGTAAAGGGAAAGCTCTTTGTAGCAGACATAGACACGGTAGTTGTTGCAGATGCACAGACGGGAAAAATAGAAAGGAAGATACCCATACCTGACGCTAAGTTCTTGAACGATATCGCCTTTGACGGGAAGAAGACCGTTTACGTTACGGACACCCAGACAAACTCCATTTACGCCATAGATACAGAAAGCTTTAAAGTCTCCCTTTTCCTGAGGGACTACAGGCTCCAAGGGCCCAACGGAATTGACGTCCTTCCCGACGGAAAGCTCCTCGTTGCCAGCTGGGGAGGGGGAAAACTACTTCTTGTTGACGGCAAAGAGGTAAAAGTATTAGCCTCCGGTTTTGAGAACCTTGACGGCGTTGTAGCCTTAAAAGACGGGACAGTTCTCTTTTCGGACTTTGCAGCAGGCAGAGTTTACCGGCTTAAAGACGGAAAGGTTCGGGAGGTTTACAAAGGGTTCTCCCCCGCCGATATAGGCTACTGCAACGGCATCCTCTTCGTTCCAGAATTCATGATGAACAGCGTTAAGGCCGTGAGGTTAAAAAAATGAAAAGGGAAAAGAAGATTCTCATCCTTACCGGGGAATCAGGAGCCGGTAAATCCAGCGGAATGAGGCACTTGGAAGACTTAGGGTTTTACTGCATAGACAACGTTCCTCCTTCCCTCGTCCCGAGCCTCATAAGGTTACTAAAGGATAACCCCGAAATAGAAAAGGCCGTTCTCGTAACGGACATAAGGAACCCTTCTTTCAGGACTACTGCCCCGTCAATGCTTAAGAATATAAAATCAAAGCACCCGGAAGTTGAGGTATGGTACTTTACCTCAGACAAAGAGTCCCTCATTAAGCGCTTCAGCGAAACGAGGCGTCCCCACCCCTTTGAGCGCTACGAGCCGGGGAAGAACCTTGAATCCCTCATAGACGAGGAAAAAGAGATCCTTGAACCGATAAAGGCTTTAGCAGACAGGGTCATAGATACAACCGGGATGACGGTTCATGACCTTAAACGGTTCTTAAAGGAGATTATCTGTAGCGGTAAGCCAAGGCTTAAGGTTACCATCCTCTCCTTCGGATTTAAGTACGGACTGCCCCCTTCGGCAGACAACATATTTGACGTTAGGTTCCTGCCTAACCCCCACTTTGTAGCGGAGCTCCGCCCAAAAACCGGCATGGACAAGGAGGTGGCCGACTACATCTTCCGATTCCCCGAGGCTAAAGAGACCCTACAGCTAATAACACGCTTTATTGAGTTTACCCTCCCAATGTACGAACAGGAGGGGAAGGCATACGTTACCTACGCCATAGGTTGCACCGGCGGACAACACAGGTCTGTAGCCCTTACGGAGCTTGTAGCCGAGAAAATTGCAGAGAAGTTTAAAAGCTTTGACGTCTTTGTTGAACACAGGGAACTAAACGAAAGGAAAAAAGTAACGGCCGTAGAGGACGCTTAAGTGATCCCTTCCCGGAAAAACGGATAAGGTCGCGCCACAAACCAGACGGTAAAGGCCGTAAGCGCCGACTACTCCCGTAACGGAGTCCATCTCTCCGACAAAGATTTTGGTCTGGACTTTTACTCTCTTTGCAAAATCGGAAAGGTCAAAGTAAGAGAAGGACTCAAGGAGCTCCACAACCTTCCTCTCGTCAAACCCCGGGATGGGAAACTCCTCGGTAGAGCAGAGAGCTCTGAACTCCCTCACCGTCTCCAAGAACCTTCTCTTAAGCTTCTTTAAGAAGCGCTTTACAACCACCTCCGGCTGGGAGATACCGGAGAACTTTAAAGTGGGAGCAAAGAGGACAAGTCCTTTAACCTTATCGGGGTAAAGGACAGCTGTTACAACGGCTAAGGTCGCTCCTAAGGACCATCCAACAAGGACAGAGCTCTCAGGAAGGTAATCCCCAATTTCCTCAGAGAGTTCTACCACATCTGAAGAACTAAAAAGGCTCTCCCCGTGGCCGGGAAGAGCCAGATGTTCCGCCCTTTCAAAGGGAGTTCCTTTCCAGATACGCGGGTCAAAGCTCCAACCGTGAAGCGTAAAGAGCTTCATGCAGCCTTTTTCCCACCCAGAATACGCTCTATAAGGCGATACTCCTTAATAACCTCTATCGCCCTCTTCATCTGGTTGTCAATGCGCTTCTCTCTCTCCTTCCTTATCTCCTCCGTCTTCTCCGGGTGTTCTTCCATTTCCTTAAACTCTTTCTTGAGCCGTTCCACGTCTTCCTTTGAGAGCTTAACCACGATATCGGGGGTAATCCCCTTACCGTCAATGCACTCATTGTTCGGCATGTAGTACTTTGCCGTAGTTATCTTGACGGCGTAACCCATCTCAAGGGGATAGAGCGTTTGAACTGAACCTTTACCGAACGTCTTCTCCCCTACAACTATAGCCCTGTCGTTATAGCGGAGAGCTCCCGTTAAAATCTCCGCAGCACTTGCAGTTCCAGAATTAACAAGCATAACGATGGGTATATCAACCGGCACAACGGGGTCATGGGTGGAGTAGAACTTCCTCACGCTTTCAGGAATCCTTCCCTTAGTGTAAACGATGAGCTTACCCTTTGGCAGGAAGTAGTCGCTGATTGCAACGGCAGCGTCAAGGAGACCTCCGGGGTTGTTCCTCACGTCAACAATGATTCCCTGCAACTTCTTATCCTTTAAGAGGTTCTCCAGCGCCCTCTTAAACTCATCAACGGCGTTCCTCTGGAACATCGTAAACCTTATGTAACCGATGTCCCCCTCAAGTATCCTGTACTTAACGCTCTTAATCTTTATAACTGCCCTCGTTATGGTAAAAGGTTTCGGTTCCGGCCAGCCTTTCCGCCAAACCCAGATAGTTATCTTGGTTCCCGGCTTTCCCCTCATAAGCTTAACGGCTTCCATAAGGCTCATATCGGGAGTTACCTTCTTGTCCTCTATCTTGACAATAACGTCTCCAGCCTTTAGACCTGCCCTGTAGGCAGGGGTATCCTCTATGGGAGCTATGATGAGAAGCCTTCCGTCCTTCGTCTTCGTTATCTGGATTCCCAGACCTCCGAACTCTCCCTGAGTCTCTACCTGAAACTCCTTAAACTTATCGGGAGTAAAGAGGGTAGAGTGGGGGTCAAGTTTTGAGAGCATCCCTTGAATAGCGCCCTCAAAGAGCTTTTTAGGGGTTACAGGCTCAACGTACTTCTCCCTTACAAGCTGGTAGACCTCGGTAAACAACCTGACGAAGCTGAGCTCGTTACCCCCTTTCACATCTCCCTTCATTGCTGCAGAGAGGGACACTCTTGCAACCGAAAGGATAAGCAGGATAACTACAGAAAAGAAGAGGGAGGCTTTCAGGAACCGTTTCATTTCTTCCTCTCAAGGACTTTTTTGACCTTCGCAATTATCCCATTTTCATCAAGTCCAAAGTAGTGGAGTAAGTCCCATCCCTTCCCCGAAAGTCCAAAAACGTCAGGAGTTCCAAGCCTCTCCAGAGGAACGGGGCAGTTCTCAACCAAAACTTCCGCTACGGCCGAACCAAGACCCCCGATGATGGAGTGCTCCTCGGCGGTAACAACAGCTCCAGTCTTTAAAGCCGAATCAACCACCAGTTCAACGTCTACGGGCTTGACGGTAGACATATGAATTACTTCTACAGAGATTCCTTCTTTTTCAAGGATTTCGGCTGCAAGGAGAGCAAAGTGGGTCATTACACCGTTGGAGATAACGGTTACGTCCTCTCCCTCCCTTAAGACGTGACCTTTACCCACTTCAAACCTATAGGTTTCGTCAAAAATCCTCGGGAACTTCTCCCTTGAAAGCCTCACATAAAAGGGTCCCTCCGTGTAAGCCACCTTCCTTATTACCTGTCTCGTTTCTATATCGTCTGCGGGAACTATTACCCTCATGTTGGGGAGACTTCTCATAAGAGATACATCTTCAAGGGCTTGGTGGCTCGCTCCGTCCTCTCCTACCGTTATTCCACCGTGAGAACAGACCACCTTCACGTTAAGGTTAGGATAGCATATCGTCTGTCTGACGGCCTCCCACGCCCTTCCGGTTCCAAAAATTGCAAAGGTGCTAACAAAAGGTATCTTCCCGGAAACCGCGAGCCCTGCAGCAACGTTCATCATGTTAATCTCTGCAATTCCCATGTTAAAGAACCTTTCGGGGAACACTTTCGCAAACTTCGCAGTCTTGGTAGAACCGGAAAGGTCGGCATCAAGAACAACTATCCTCTCATCTTCCTTCCCGAGCTCAACAAGTGTATCCCCGTAAGCGTCCCTAAGGCTGACCTTTTCCATCTACTTCCTCCTCTAAGAGAGCTCTCCCAGTTCTTTAAGGGCTTCCTTTAAAAGGTCAGGAGGTAAAGCCTTACCGTGCCACTCTGCCCTGTTCTCCATAAAAGAAACTCCTTTCCCCTTAACGGTTCTGGCAACTATCATCGTCGGCTTGTACTTGACCGTATCGGCCTCATCAAGGGCGTTTTTTATTTCCTTAAAGTCGTGGCCGTTTATCTCTATAACGTGCCAGCCAAAGGCCTTCCACTTTTCCACCGTTGGATAGATAGACATAACCTCGTCAACAGGCCCATCAATCTGTAAGTTGTTGTTGTCCAAGATTACACAAAGGTTGTCAAGGTTGTAGTGAGAGGCAGCCATAGCTGACTCCCAAACGCTCCCTTCCTGAGCTTCCCCGTCACCTATCATGCAGTAGACCCTGCTATCGCTCCTGTCAAGCTTTAAGGCCAGCGCCATCCCAACGGCAGCACCTATGCCGTGTCCGAGGGAACCCGTGCTTATCTCCACGCCGGGAGTCGTGAGCATGCTCGGGTGTCCCTGAAGGTCTCCTTCAAGGACTCTGAACTCCTTTAACTTTTCAATAGGAAAGTATCCCGTCCTTGCAAGGACAGAGTACAGTGCCGGAGAGGAGTGTCCCTTTGAAAGGACAAAGCGGTCTCTCTTTTCCCACTTGGGATTTTCCGGGTTGTGTCTCATCTTGTAGTAGTAGAGGGTAACGAGGATGTCGGCTGCAGACATTGAACCGCCGGGGTGTCCAGAGTTAACGGCAGATGTCATCTTTAGTATGTCTTTCCTCACTTCCCTTGCGATAGCCCTTAAGGTAACGTCATCTATCTCCCTGTTCCTTTCAAGGAAAAAGGAAGGCTCAAACCTTATCATTCGTAACCTCCGGATAAATTATTAAAACCTTCTTCCTCCTTAATCCTCTTTATCTCCTCTTCAACCTGTTTCCTTGCCGTTCCTCCTACAACGTTCCTGCTGTTCACAGAACCTTCAACACTCATAAGCGAGAGGACGTCTTCTTCAAACTTGTCTGAGAACTTCCTAAACTCCTCAAGGGTAAGGTTCTCAAGGGTCTTTCCGGTGTCAAGGCAGTAGGCAACGACCTTTCCGACTATCTCATGAGCTTCCCTGAACGGAACGCCTTTCTTTGCCAAGTAGTCGGCAACGTCGGTCGCAAGGGAAAAGCCTTTCTTTGCCTGCTCTCTCATCCTCTCTTTCTTTGGCCTCATGCCGGAGACTATCTTGGCGTTAACTTTTAAGGACATTTTAACTGTATATGGCATCAAACAGAGGTTCCTTATCTTCCTGAAGGTCTCTATTATAGGTAAGGGGCAGGCCTTTTAAAACGGTAAGGATTGCAATTAAATCTCCATAAACCCTTCCGGTCTTACCCCTTGTAAGCTCAGATACGTCAGGGTTCTTCTTCTGGGGCATTATGGAGCTCCCCGTGCAGAAAGCATCGGGCAGTTCAATAAAACCGAACTCCTCCGTTGACCAGAGGACGAGTTCCTCAGAAAGCCTTGAAAGGTGCATCATAACCATAGCACAGTTAAAGATGGTCTCTGCCACAAAGTCCCTGTCGCTAACGGCGTCCATACTGTTCCTCGTAACGCCGTTAAATCCAAGGAGCTCCGCAGTAAACTCCCTATCCAACGGGTAACTCGTCCCGGCTAAAGCAGCAGAACCTAAGGGAGAAACGTTAACCCTCTTCAGAGTATCCTTAAACCTCTCCTCGTCCCTCTTAAACATCCAGTAGTAGGCAAGTAGGTGGTGGGAGTAGAGAACCGGCTGGGCAATCTGAAGGTGGGTGTAGCCGGGCATTACAACGTCCAAGTTCTCTTCCGCCTGCTTAACGAAAGCTCTCCTTAGCTCCTTTAAAAGTTTCAGTATCTCCTCTATCTCGCGACGGACATAAAGCCTTACATCCGTTGCCACTTGGTCGTTCCTTGAACGGCCGGTGTGAAGCTTACCGCCGACCTCGCCGACCTTCTCAATTAACCTCCTCTCAACGTTCATGTGAACATCTTCAAGTTCCGTCCTCCAGACAAACTTTCCTTTCTCTATCTCGTCAAGAACCTCTCTCAATCCCGAGACTATCCTCTCCGCCTCCTCCCTCTTAAGGATACCCTGCTTTTCAAGCATCTTGA
>QNYI01000121.1 GCA_003978805.1 Desulfurobacterium sp. | reverse complement strand
GCCCCAGAAAGAGATCGTCTTATCCACAGAGAACAGGATCTACGTCTTTCACCTAAACCGCTACGGAGTATCGCAGGTCTACAGGTTCAAGAATCCCTTCCCCGGCTCTTACCTTTTTCACATCTCGCCGGTTGACGTAGACAAAGACGGAAAGCTTGAGTTGGCCATAGACGGCTTTTACCAAGAAACCAAAAGCGTCTCCTCAGGACTATTCAAAGTAAGGAATGGTAAGCTCGTAAAGGTTGCAGAGTCAAAACTCATAATTTCAGGCTTTGACACCGACGGAGACGGTATTAACGACACACTCTACGGCCAAGAGGTAAGCAGTGAGGCTGACAAGTTCTTTGGAAAGAAAGTGTGGAAACTAAGGTTAGAAGGCGAAAAGCTTGTAAAGGCCGGAAAAGTTCCCGTCCCTCCGGGATTTCAGGTTACCAGCGCCCAAATATTCAAAATCAAAGGGAAAAACCTTTTCGCCTACTACGACCTTGACTACTTCTTTAACGTTTCAGACGGCCAAGTGCTACTCTGGCGCTCTCCGATACAGATAGGTGCATCCCCCAACGCTGTTTACTGGTACATTGACGACACCCTCGTCAGCTACTACATAACGCCAAAGCCGAAGACCTTAGACCTAAACGGAGACGGAGAAGAAGAAGTTCTTTTCTCCCAGAACAAGAACGCCGTTCCCGGCATACTGAGGAACATCTACACCTTTGACGGAGGAAGGGTTCTAATCCTCTACCGTAAGGGGAACAGGTTTGACTGGAAGGAGGCAACGACGTCCATATACAAGCTGGGCGGAATAGAAGAGTTTGACTACCTCCCTGAGTACGACCTTTTCGTAGCAGTGTTTACGGAGTCTGGTATCTTTAAATCCCCCAAGTCAAAGCTACTCTTTATCAGCCCAACATTCTAAGGAGAAGGGGTGAAGGCCGTAGAGTTTATAAGGAGAGAAACGGGAATAGACGAGTTTGACGTTGCCATTGTCGGCGGTTCAGGAATAGAGCTTGAGGGTTTTTCCTGTGAAATACCCTACTCAAGAATTCCGGGGATGCCCAAAACCTTAGTCCCGGGACACGAGGGAAAACTTAAAGTAGCAGAGATAGGAAAGAAGAAAGTTTTACTCTTTCAGGGGAGGTTTCACTACTACGAGGGAAGGACAGACGAGGAGATAAGGTTCATCCCGCTCTTAGCTTCCCGCCTTGGAGCGAAAGTCTTCATTCCCACCTGTGCCTCGGGGGCAGTATCCCGAAGGGCAGCCTCATCGGAAATCGGAGTGGTTGTAGACCACATCAATCTAACCGGTAAAAACCCTTTAGTCGGACTAATAAAGTCCTTCGGAGATAGAGTTTTCCTTAACGCAAAAACCCTTTACGACAGGGAGCTCTCCGACCTCTTCTTAAAAACGGGACTTAAACTCGGCATAAAAGTGGTTCCGGTAGTCCTTGCTGCGACCTTAGGTCCGAACTACGAAACCTTCGCGGAAATAAGGCTCTTAGAGCTTGCCGGAGCAGACTGCGTTAGCATGTCAACAGTTCCGGATGCCTTAGCAGCGGCCTTCTACGGGATGAAGGTGGGAGCTCTGACCATCTTTACGAACGACGCTTTAAGGCCGGAAGCAAGTCACAGTGAAGTCCTGAAAACCTCTTCCGAGAGGTCAGAGAAACTCTCAGAACTCTTAAAGACAGCCATCAAAAACTTTTGACAAAAAACTCCTCTTGGTTATAATTCCACCTATCACGGGAGACCCCAGCAGGGAGGTGCAAATTGTCAACAAAGAGGACGTATCAGCCGAGCAGGCTTCACGGTAAAAGGGTTCACGGCTTCAGGGCAAGGATGAAGACGAAGTCGGGAAGGGAGATACTCCGCAGGAGAAGGAAGAAGGGTCGCTGGAAGCTAACGGTGAGTGACGAGTGGAAGAGAAGGTAAGGTTCACCTTCCGCAAGCATGAAAGGCTTAGAAAACAGTCGGAATTTGAGAGGGTTTTCGGCTACGGTAAGAGCCTCGGTGGCTCCACCGTGGCTTTTTATTTTGCCCCCAACGACTTGAAATACGCCAGAGCAGGCTTTATAGTCTCAAAGAAGATCTGCAGGAAGGCCGTTGAGAGGAATCGGGCAAAGAGGTTAATGAGGGAAGTCTTCAGGCTCAATAAACACAGGCTTAAACCGGTTGACATAGTCTTTATAGCACGAAAAGGGATAAAAGGGAAGAAATTTCAAGACGTAGAGAGGGACTTCCTGAGACTTGCAAGGAAAGCCGGCATTTTAAGGGACGGAGAATGAAGGAAACTCTGATACTCCTCATTAAGCTATACCAAAAGTTCGTATCACCAATACTCCCCTCAAGCTGTAGGTTTTACCCTTCCTGTTCCTCCTACGCCATCATGGCAATTGAAAAGTACGGCGTCATCAAAGGGAGCCTTAAGGCTACGTGGAGGATTTTACGCTGTAACCCTTTCTCAAAAGGGGGAGTAGACTACCCGTAAAAGCAGGGAGAGGAAAATGGAGAAAAGTAGGCTCAATTCCCTTATACAGGCTGCACTGCTTGCCCTAATAATTGCTCTGGGATTTCAGTTACTCTTTAGCAGCGGAAAGGAAAAGAGGGAGGGAAAACCTTCCAAGGGAAGTGAAGTTACGAAAACCGTCAACGTTCCCTCAAGGGAAATCGGAGATACCGTAAAAGTTGAGACTCCCCTCTACACGGCCGAAATCTCAACCGTTAACGGCAAACTCACAAAACTCACCGTTAAAAAGTACAGAGCCCAGCTCGTTTCAGAGTTTGCTAAAAGACTCGGCATTTACCCGTTTATGACCGTTTCAACCGATAAAGCACTCTCGCAGGAGTTAGCAACCTTAAGACTTATACCCGACAAGAGGGTAGTTAACGTTAAGGATAAACCTGTATCACTAAAACTTGAAGGGAAACTTCCAGACGGCAGGATATTCAGGAAAACGTTCACCTTCTACCCCGACTCCTACCGCATTGACTTTAAAGCGGAGCTCAAAGGAGCAGACCTGATAACGGTAATCGGCCCGGATATAAAGGTAAACGAAGCCCACTCCTCCCGGATGGGACACATCGGCCCCGTTGTAGAGACGGACAAAGACATCCTTAGGGTAGACCCTAAGGAACTGAATAACTTCTTAACATTCAGTAATGCGAAGTGGGCTGGCGAGGAGGACAAGTACTTTATCCTTGCCGTAAAGGACTCTGAGTTCCCGGTAATGGTTGAAAAGGTAGAAGGCCATACACTATTAAAGGCCTTCATCGGGAGCGGAACGGCCTTCTGCGGTCCCAAGGAAATCAAACAGCTTGAATCCTTCGGTATGGACAAGGCTATAGATTTCGGCGTTTTCGGCTTCTTGGCAAAGCCTCTACTTAAGTTCTTCCTCTTCCTTCACCGGTTTATACCGAACTGGGGACTCGTAATAATCGCCCTCACTATAATCATTAAAGTCCTCCTCCACCCCCTTACCCATAAGAGCTTTGAGTCAATGAAGAAGATGCAGGAGATAGCCCCGAAACTTGAGGAGATTAAGAAGAAGTACGGGAAAGACCCTCAGAAGCTCAACGAGGAAGTAATGAAGCTCTACAGGGAAGCCGGCGTTAACCCGATGGGAGGCTGTCTCCCTATGCTCCTTCAGATACCCGTGTTCTTCGCGCTTTACGAAATCTTCCTAAACGCCGTAGAACTCAAGGGAGCTTCCTTCCTCTGGGTATCCGACCTGTCCGTTCCAGACCCCACCTACCTGATGCCCATCCTAATGGGAGCTTCTATGATTCTTCAGCAAAAACTTACGCCGACTACGAACCCTCAGCAGGAAAAGATCTTCATCGCAATGGCCGTCATCTTTACCTTTATGTTCGCGACATTTCCGGCTGGACTGGTTCTCTACTGGCTTACGAATAACGTGATAACAGCCATCCAGAACTTGATAATTAACAGAACCCTTCAGAGGAAAGCAGGTTAATGGAATCGGGCAGTTTGACGGTTTACTACTTTCTACTGCCTACTCTGGTTCTGCTTTCCGGCCTCTTCTCCGCCTCTGAGACGGCCTTCTTTTCACTTAACACTCTCAGGCTGGAGAGGCTTGCAAAGGAGGGGGACAAGAAAGCTGCAGAAGCCCTTAAGCTCCTCCAGAACCCTGCTAACCTCATAGCTACGATCCTCATAGGCAACGAGATGGTTAACGTTGCTATCGCTGCCACCACAACGATGCTCTTTGTAAAGCTCCTTGGGGAAGAGAGGGGAGCTACCTTCTCCGTTCCCGCAACGGTGATAACGCTACTTATCTTCGGGGAGGTAACGCCTAAGACTTTGGCCATAAAGTACAGCGAGAGGTACGCCTTTTTCATACTTAACTTCATAAAGGCCGTAAGCACGGTCATTACTCCTTTAAGGCTCCTCCTTGTAGGCGTGGCCTCTCTCATACTCAAGCCCTTCGGGGTAGAGCTCTTCAACAGGCCAAAAGCCATAACCGACGAGGAGTTCCTGATACTCGTGTCCGAAGGGGCAAAAGAGGGAACAATCGCCAAGGAGGAGAAAGAGCTGATAGACAGAACCCTTGACCTTGGGGAGATGGACGTAAAAGAGATAATGACTCCAAGGCATAAGATCTTTGCCCTACCCGAAGGTATTACCGTTCAAGAGGCCATTGAAAAGGTTAAGGGTAAGAAGTTCTCAAGAATTCCCGTCTATAAAGACTCCCTTGACCAGATTACCGGCATCCTCTACACGAGGAAAATACTTCCGCTGAAGCTCAAAGCCCACCAGCTAAGAAAACCGATAAAGGAGTTTGCAGACGAACCCTACTTCGTTACCGAGTTCTTAACCCTTGATAGGCTGCTGGAGGAGATGCAGAGAACGAAAAAACACATGGCAATTGTAGTTGACGAGTACGGGAATACTGCGGGACTCGTAACCCTTGACGATGTCCTTAACGAGATAGTCGGAGAGACCGGCGAGGAAAACCGGGAGCTCTCTAAGGATAGACTGAGACTTGCCGGCGACACCCCAATAGACGAGGTAAAGGAGCTCCTCCACCTAAGGGAGGACGACATCCTCTCTGAAGTTGATACCCTTGCAGGCCTTTTAATGGCGCTTACCGAGAGGATCCCGAGGAAAGGGGAATCTGTCGGCTATCAGGGCTACACCTTCACAGTTGAGGATACTGAAGGTAACAGAATAACCTCCGTAGTTGTGGAGAAAAGGAAGTAATGGAACTGCTACCTTTCATCCTCATAGCGGTCTGCGTGCTACTTGAAGGTTTCTTCTCAGGTAGCGAAATAGCCATCGTCTCCTTACCCCGGGTAGAACTCCAGAAAAAGCTTCAGGAGGGAAATAGGGGAGCTCTCCTCCTTGACAGGCTCTTAAAAGAACCGGAAAAACTCCTCACTACAACGTTAATAGGGACGAACCTTTCTACCGTCACCGGCTCTGCCATCTTTACAACGGCCGTCCTTGACAGGATAACTGCCTCCTTTCCCTTTTTAAAGGAATACCCCGAAGTTGTAACCGTCCTCTGTTTTACGCCTATAACTCTGACTTTTGGAGAGCTCATACCTAAGAGCCTCTTCCAAAAATACTCCCACAGGATAGCCTTCACGATAGTCTACCCGATATACTTTTTCTACATCCTCTTTAAGCCCGTATCCATCTTCGTCATGGGGTTTGCCAGATTCCTCGCAAAGCGGGTAGGAGCAGAGTCAAAGAAGAGTCCCTTCGTGACAAAGGAAGAACTTAAACTTTTAGTAGAAAGCGCCTCAAGGTTAAAGGTTGAGCGAACCGAAAGGAACATCTTAAGGAACATCCTCAGACTGAGGGAGAAGACGGTAGGGGACATTTACATTCCCCTGCTAAACGTTGTGGCAGTAGAGGAGGGAGCTCCCATAGAAGAGGTCATCAGGCTCTCAGAGCAGTCCGGCTTTTCAAAGTTTCCCGTTTACAGGAACAGGTTTGACAACATAGTCGGCTACATCTCCATCTCAGACCTTTTAAACGTTAAGGACGGGAACTTACGGGTGAAAAACCTGATGAAGCCTATACTTATCTTCCCCGAGTATATGAGCATCTTTGAAGCCCTCAAAGAATTCAGGAAAACGAAAGAGCAGATGGCCATAGTAGTTGATGAGTACGGTTCAACCCTCGGAATCGTAACTCCCGAAGACATACTTGAGGAGATAGTAGGGAAAATAGAGGACGAGTTTGACAAGCCGGGCACAAAAGTAACAAGGAGAGAAGGAGAGGTAGTTGCAGACGGAACTGCCGAGATAGAAGAAGTAAACCAGTTCTTAAGGAAACCCCTACCGACTGCTCCCGACTACACCACCGTTGCCGGCCTTATCCTCTCTAAGCTCGGCAGATTCCCAAAAAAAGGCGAAAAAGTTCAGCTGAACACGGCAGAGCTAACAGTCCTTGACGTTGACTCCAAGAAGATAAAGAAGGTTAAAATAAAAGAACTCTAAGAAGAAATCCTCCTAAGGAGCGACTCTATCGGGAAGAGGGGAAATATCCCCGCCCACCTTGCAGACTCTCTTCCGTCAACCTCAAGGACAACAACGGGAGCAGAAAATACCATCCTCTCAGCAGCCAACTCACGGTTCTCGTCTATGTCAACCTCCTCAAAGAGAGCTCCAAACTCCAAGGCGAGCTCCTTAAGTTTTGACTTGAGTGCCAAGCACCTACTACACTCCTTTGAGGAGAAAAGGATAAGCTTTACCTCCATACCTTCCTCTTCCTATCCAAAAGTTTCACGGTAGCGTATACACACCTATTGTATGGAACGGGAACTCCCTTCTTCTCGGCCTTCCTTATGAGAGCTCCGGTAATTCCCTCAAGCTCTATCGGCTTTCCCCTTTCAAAGTCAAGGAGCATAGAAGTCTTGTAGTTCCTTAGGTCGGGCGATGACTTTAAGTAGTTCTCCATAACTTTCGGCTTTAGCTTTACGCCGTAGCTCTCGGCCACTCTATAACACTCAACCATAAGGTTCCTCAAAACTTCACGGGTTTCAGGAACTTCAAGCATCTCACCAACGGTAGCTCCCGTTATGACAGAGTAAGGGTTAAATGCAACGTTCCAGACGAGCTTCTTCCAGAGAGTATAGCGAATGTCCCTTGAGACTCTTGCCTCAACTCCACACTTCTTTAACTCATCAACGAGCCTCTCTACCCTCTCCGTAACCTCCCCAGTCATCTCACCTACCTCAAGGAGTCCAGCGGCCTCGTGAACCACAACTCCCGGCTCTTTAACGTAAGCTCCGACAAAGGCCGTAGCACCGAGAACGTGCTCCTTCCCTAAAACTTCAGCGAGTACTTCCTCGTTCTCTATACCGTTTTGAAGAGAGACTACAAGGGTACCCTCCTTAAGGAGGGGCTTTATTCGGGGAGCTACCTTCTCGGTATCGTAGGACTTCACGCAAACCAAGACGACGTCGGCCTTCCCCGCCTCCATAGGCTCATCTGTAAAGATAACTCTCCTTCCGTCCTCTCTAATAGTCCATCGGCCGTGTTTAAAGCTATCAACGGTTAAGCCCTTCTCCTTCATCGCCTTCAGTTTCTCACCTCTTGAAATAAAAACAACCTCATGGCCACACCTTGCTAGCATCCCGCCGTAGAAACCGCCAACCCCTCCTGTACCGAAAACTACAAACTTCATCTGCAACCTCTCCTTAAGGGATAGTATAAAATTTAACTCCCTGCTACATTCAAGAGGAGTTAAGGAATGCTTTCGGACGAGTTTATAGCTGCAGTAGAGAAAGCCTTCACAGTTAAAGGCTTTGACTTAAAGGTTGAATTTAGAGACCTTGAAACTTGGGACGAAGCGATATTCCACACTCAGGGATTACTTTCTGCAAGGAACGTCTCCTACGTGTCCTACCACCACACCTTCACGGTGGAGTACCTGCTGGAAAACGGCAATCTTATCTCTATCTCCTACAAACCTACAGGGACGGGAGACTTTGATGGACAGAGTTATTGATACGGCAATAAAGGCCGCCGACAGGGCAACCGAAACGCTAATGGAATACTTTACCCGCCTCAGCGAGCTACAGGTAGAGCTTAAGGCAAAGAACGACTACGTAACGGAAGCTGACAAAAAATCAGAAATGATTATTATTAAGACTATAAAAGGTACGTTCCCGCATCACACTAT
The DNA here is from genome assembly GCA_003978805.1 of Desulfurobacterium sp. Lineage (GTDB taxonomy): Bacteria > Aquificota > Aquificia > Desulfurobacteriales > Desulfurobacteriaceae > Phorcysia. The sequence continues at coordinate 5,784 of QNYI01000121.1, read as the reverse complement.
CGTTGCCGAAGAGAGCGGACTTCACGGAGGAAACGAGTGGAAGTGGTACATAGACCCCTTAGATGGGACGAAGAACTTCATCCACGGGCTTCCGGCCTTTTGCGTCTCAATCGGAGTGGAGTTTAAGGGTGAGCTCGTGGCGGCTGTCGTTAAAGCTCCAGCACTGAAAGTCACCTTTACTGCAGAGAAGGGAAGCGGAGCCTACTGTAACGGGAAGAGAATGAGAGTGAGCAGTAGAACCTTTGAGGAAGCGCTAATAGCTACAGGGTTTCCGTTCAGGGGAAAGAACTACCTCCGCGACTACCTGAAATGTTTTGAGGAGGTCTTCCTCTCCGTATCCGCTGTGAGGCGCTGCGGTTCTGCCGCCCTTGACCTTGCCTACACGGCTAAAGGGGTCTTTGACGGCTTCTGGGAGATGTTCCTCAACCCGTGGGACATAGCTGCCGGAGTTCTCCTCATTGAGGAGGCCGGAGGTAAGGTGAGCGACTTTAACGGTGGTAGGGACTTCCTGAAATCGGGGAACATCATAGGAGCATCTTTAAGAACTTACCCGGAGCTCTACAGAATCGTCCACAAACACTTAGGAGGTTATAAAAATGGGATACGATGAGAAGAAGTGTGAAGGGTGTGCCCATAAAAACGTTTGCCAATCGGCTCAGGACCCGATGGACGTTAAGCTAACCTGTAACCTTTCAAAGATAAAGCACAGGATAGGCATCTTAAGCGGTAAAGGCGGGGTAGGGAAAACAACCGTTGCAACGAACCTTGCAACGGAACTTGCAAAGAGAGGCTTTAAGGTAGGTCTCCTTGACGCAGACCTCCACGGGCCTAACGTTGCGAAGATGCTGGGAGCAGAAGGCCAAAGGCTCTTTGCAGACCCGAAATCCCAAACGATAAAGCCGTTCATTCCCCTCGGTATGCCAAACTTAAAAGTGGTCTCTATGGCCTTCCTCCTTGAGAACCCGGATCAGCCCGTAATCTGGAGGGGCCCCCTAAAGCATCAAGCAATAAAGCAGTTCTTGGCAGAAATTGACTGGGGAGAGCTTGACTTCCTCATAGTAGACCTTCCTCCGGGAACTGGCGACGAGGCCTTAAGCGTAGGCCAGCTCATAAAGCCTATGGACGGCTTCGTAATCGTTACGACCCCTCAGGAGGTCTCCCTCCTTGACACGAAGAAGTCTATAAGCTTTGCAAAGATGATGAACGTTCCCGTTATCGGGATAGTTGAAAATATGAGCGGTCTAATCTGTCCCCACTGTGGGAAGGAGATAGAGCTCTTTAAGAAAGGGGGCGGTGAGAAGGCAGCAGAGGAGCTCGGAATCCCCTTCCTCGGGAGAGTTCCTATAGAACCTGCTGTTGTTGAAGCCGGAGACAGGGGAGTTCCGGTAGTAGTATCCCACCCGGAAAGTCCCTCTGCAAAAGCTTTCTCCCAGATAGCTGACAAGGTCTTAGAGGCTGTAGGAGGATAAGGTGGCAAGCAGGAAAGTGGTGGCAGGGGTTTTCTTGCTCCTGTCCACACTTCTTATACTTCTTGGCGCCCTGAGAGGTGAACTAAAGGTCATCGGGAACAACGGGAAAATCTTATGTCTAACCTGTATAGGAATTAAGTAATGTTAAGAGTTCCCTTTTTAAAGAACAGAAGGCTTTACCAGTCCTTAACAGCAGTCCTTGCCAACCTACCCCTTTGGAACTTCTTTACGGCAAGACTCTACTCGGGAAGCCTTAAATCAATTCCCCTCCCCATAATGAACTGCTACGCCTGCCCCGCCTCCGTCTACTCCTGTCCCATAGGAACGCTTTCCCATTTCTTGGTCATCTCAAAATTTCCGTTACTGACCCTCGGAATTATTACCGCAGTTTCGGCAAGCTTCGGTAGGTGGATATGCGGTTGGGTCTGTCCCTTCGGCCTCCTTCAAGACCTACTCCACAAGGTTCCTTCGGCAAAGTTTGAGCTTCCCAGACCTTTCGTATACGTAAAGTACCTGATGTTACTCTTCGGCGTTCTCCTCCTTCCCTACCTGTTTAAGGAACACTACTTCTGTATGGTCTGCCCTACGGGAACCGTAGAGGCCGGTATCTACTGGGTTGCTGTCAGCACGATGATACTCAACATGGCAGGAGCTTTCTTCCTCTTTAAGTTAGCTCTCGGGAGCATGTTCCTGTACGGCTCCATCTTCATAAAACGGCCTTTCTGTCGTTACTTTTGTCCGTTGGGAGCTCTCTTCTCCCTCTTTAATAAACTCAGCATCGTTGACTTTAAGGTTGAAAAAGAAAAATGTATAGAGTGCAACCTCTGCCAGAAGTCGTGTCCTGTTAACTACCAAATCTACAAAGATCCCAACTCCCCGGCCTGCCTCAGGTGCTTAAACTGCGTCAGAATTTGCCCGGCCGTAAAGACGGACTTCCTACCGAAGAAACTATACAAGCCAGAAATTGCAGACTTTTAAGTTATACTTAATGCAAAGGCCAAAGAAAAGAACCGAATCGGGGAGAGGAAAATGGAAAAAGAAAGAATTGACCACCTACTAAAAGAGGAAATCTCTATCACTCCTCCAGAGGACTTCGTCAAAAGGGCAAACGTAAGGAACTACGAAGAGGAGTACAGCCGTTTCTTAGAAAACCCGGAAAAGTTCTGGGAGGGCGTAGCCGAAGAACTCTTCTGGTACAAGAAGTGGGAAAAGGTTCTTGAATGGAACTACCCCTACGCCAAGTGGTTCGTCGGCGGTAAGACAAACATCACAGTAAACGCCCTTGACAGGCACGTGAAAAACGGGAAGCGTAACAAGGTAGCTTTCTTCTGGGAGGACGAGCTCGGTAACGAGAGAGTGGTAACTTACGGGGAACTCTACAGGCTCGTTAACAAGTTTGCAAACGCCTTAAGAGCCTCAGGCGTTAAGAAAGGAGACAGGGTAATCATCTACATGCCTTTGGTAGTAGAGCAGGTAGTTGCAATGCTCGCATGCGCAAGAATCGGCGCCGTCCACTCGGTTGTATACGCAGGCTTCAGCGCTCCTGCGCTCCGCCAGAGAATAGAGGACGCAGAGGCAAAGCTCGTAATCACCGCAGATGTAACAGTAAGGAGGGGAAGGGCAATCCCCCTAAAGAGGATTGTTGACGAAGCCATCCTTAACCTACCTTTCGTTGAACAGGTCATAGTCCTAAGGCGCCTTGAACCGAAAGTTGACCTCATCGGTAAAAACGAGGTTGACTTTTACGAGCTCATGGAAGGACAGCCTGACTACTGTGAGCCAGAAGTAATGGACGCAGAAGACCCTCTATTCATCCTCTACACCTCTGGTTCTACCGGTAAGCCTAAGGGTGTCCTCCACACAACCGGCGGTTACATGGTAGGGACTTACTACTCCGTAAAGACCGTCTTTGACCTGAAAGAAGACGATATCTACTGGTGCACGGCAGACCCCGGATGGATTACGGGACACAGCTACATCGTCTACGGTCCCCTCGTTGCCGGCGCAACGCAGGTAATAGTTGAGGGAGCTCCCAACTACCCAGACTTTGGAAGGTGGTGGAGAATCATTGAAAAGTACGGCGTCAACATTTTCTACACAGCCCCTACGGCAATCAGGATGTTCATGAGAGCCGGTGAAGAGTGGCCGAACAGGTACAACCTCTCATCCTTAAGGCTCTTGGGCTCTGTCGGCGAGCCGATTAACCCAGAGGCGTGGCTTTGGTACTACAGGGTCATCGGAAAGGAAAGGTGTCCAATCGTTGATACGTGGTGGCAGACCGAAACCGGAGCAGTAATGATTACAACGATGGACGGCCTTCCTATGAAGCCCGGTAAGGCAGGAAAGCCCGTCCCCGGCGTGATAGCAGAGGTCGTTGACAAGGAAGGTAAACCCGTTGAGGACGATAAGGGTGGATTCCTCGTTATTAAGTTCCCGTGGCCTTCAATGATGAGAACCATCTGGAAGAACCATAAGCGCTACGAACAGTACTGGAACACAATTCCCAACTGCTACGTGGCCGGTGACGTTGCCGTAAGGGATAAAGACGGCTACATCATGATACTCGGCAGGGCAGATGACGTTATTAACGTATCCGGCCACAGAATAGGAACGATGGAGGTTGAATCGGCGTTAGTTTCCCACCCTGCAGTTGCGGAGGCAGCAGTAATCGGCAAGCCGGATCCTGTAAAGGGTGAGGCCATAAAGGCCTTTGTTATACTCAAAGAAGGTTATACCGGCTCTGAGGAGCTTGCCGAGGAACTGAAAAAGCAGGTAAGGGCAGAACTCGGAGCTTTGGCCGTCCCCTCTGAGATTGAGTTCGTTGATAAGTTACCTAAGACGAGAAGCGGAAAGATTATGAGGAGGGTTCTGAAAGCCAGAGAGCTCGGCATAGACCCCGGAGACCTCTCAACCCTTGAAGATTAAAGGGCGGGGTATCCCGCCCCTTCTTATTCCTTCCCCAGACCGAAAATTTCCCTGAATATCTGGACAACCTGATGGCGAGTTTCCTCTTCCGTCGCCTTCTTCTTGACGCTGGTTATGGGTTGATGGAGGAGCTTGTTTATGATGATTCTGGTGATGTTATCAACCTCCTTGGCCTGTTCCGGCGTAAGCCCTAAGGCGGGAAGCCTCTTTGCAAGCTCTGCCTTCCTTATAGCCTCGGCCTTTTCCTTCAGCTCTGCAATGAGGGGAGCAACCTCAAGCTCCCTAAGCCAACGGATGAACCTTTCAACGTAACCTTCAATAATCTCCTTTGCCACCTCAGCTTCCCTGAGCCTCTCCTTTATGTTGGCCTCAACAACCTGCTGCAGGTCGTCAATATCGTAAACGTAGAGGCCATCTACCTCATTGAGGGAGGGGTCAATGTCCCTCGGAACCGCTATGTCTATAAGGAACATAGGGGAGTTCTTCCTCTTCTCAAGGGCAGGGATAACGTTCTCGGGCTTTAGGATGTAGCCGGGAGCTCCCGTAGAGCTGATAACGATGTCAGAAAGCTCAAGAACTCTCTCAAGCTCCGTAAGGGGAAAGGCCTTTCCGCCGAACTCCTCTGCCAACCTCTTAGCCCTATCAAGGGTTCTGTTTACCACAAAAACTTCAGATGCACCGTTTGAAACGAGGTGCTTAACGGCAAGCTCCGCCATCTCCCCGGCACCAACTATAGCCACCTTCTTACCGGAGAGGCTCCCGAAAATCTTCCTTGCAAGTTCCACCGCTGCAAAGCTTACAGAAACAGCATTTCTTGAAATCCCCGTTTCAGTCCTCACCCTCTTTGACACTTTTAAAGCAGTCTCGCAGAAACGGTTAAGAACAGCTCCTACCGTTCCAAGCTCCTTAGCCGTCTGAAAGGCATCTTTAAACTGACCTACAATCTGGGGCTCTCCGACTATCATAGAATCAAGACTTGAAGCAACGTAAAAACCGTGTCTAACCGCATCTCTTCCCTCTTTCCTGTAGAAGAAGCGGTTTATCTCCTCTATACTTGCCCCTTTCTCCTCAACGAGGAAGTCGTAAACCTCTTTAAAGGGAGTTGAAACCCTTGTAGTAAAGTAAATCTCAACTCTGTTACAGGTGGAAAGTATCATGCACTCGTCAATTCCGGCCAGCGAGTTGAGCTTTAAGAGGGCACTCTCTACATCCTCCCCTTTAAACGCAAACTTTTCCCTCACCTCTACAGGAGCGGTCTTGTGGTTCACCCCCAGACAGCACAGCTTTAACTCTCCCATCTCTACCCCTTGAAAGAGTGAATATCCTTTGCCAAGAAGTTAATACCTACAAAGTCTACAAGTATTACCAAAAACCCGACTATTGACATGTA
>QNYI01000113.1 GCA_003978805.1 Desulfurobacterium sp. | reverse complement strand
GCCAGTCCGGATTTACTACCTTAAAGCGCCTTGAAACGCCTGTAAACGATCCGCCAGTTCCTACGCCGGCAACAAAGACGTTCGGAACAGCTCCCATCTGCTCAAGTATCTCCTTAGCCGTTGTCCTGTAGTGAACCTCCGGGTTTACGGGGTTTTCAAACTGTTTAGCCGAAAAGTAACGTTCCGGGTTCTCCTTTACAAGCTCTTCAGCTTTCTTTACAGCTCCCGGAATTCCTTCCTCTGCCGGCGTTAGAATGAGCTCTGCTCCGTAAGCCTTCAGTATCTTTTTCCTCTCTTCACTCATGTTCTCCGGCATAACAATTGCACAGCGGTAACCCTTAGCAGCACACACCAACGCAAGGCCTATACCGGTGTTACCGCTTGTAGCCTCTATGACAGTCCTATCCGGCGTTAAAAGCCCCTTCCTCTCGGCATCCTCAATAATCGCAAGCGCCACCCTGTCCTTTATAGACCCTCCGGGGTTGAACATCTCAAGCTTTAAAAAGAGTTCTACTCCCTCAATCTCTACCCTCAAAAGTGGCGTATTCCCTACCCTCTCAAGGATAGACCGCGACAACGTCCTCATCCTTTAGTTCCTCCAAGACGTAAACTCTCCGTTTCCTCCTCATCGTCTCACCTACAACTCTATCAAAAATGGACGGTTTAAAGACGATAAAACCTCCGACGTGCTTTGCCCCTTTCCTGAAGAAGAAATCCGTAATCCCAAACTCCTCCTTCCACTTTAAGTAGAGTTCCTCCGGAATCCCCCTTAAGAGCTCCCCGCTAACCATAAAGCGGACAAGGTTCTTTTGGAGCTCCCTCCTTATAAAACGAAGCCTTGAGTCCCTCGTTACGTTCCTCCTTACCGCCTCCTCTAAGGTTATATCCTCCGTGAGGTACTGGCAGACGATCTTTATTATCTCGTTTATCCTGTCCGGGACGATATCCCGACTTCCTTTATACGTTATCCGCCTGTGTTTAACCTTTGGAAGTATCTCTGCCGTTGCCCCCATCATCCTCTCGCTACTATCAACGATACCTCCAACTACTATGAGGGTATCCGGCGTTACCTCCTCGTGGGTAAACTCCTCATCACCGAAAGGGTCAAGAACTATAACGTTTTCCACATCCGGTAGAAAACGGTAGAGCTTAAAGGGAACAGACGGGGAGAAAAACTCCTCCAGAACACCACTAACCTCGTCATCTACAGAGGTTATAACGAAGTTCTCGGGGGTCAAGTAGTCCTTCACAACCCCGTAGGCTATCTCAAGCTGAACCATGAGGCTCTTCCTCTCTGAGGGAAGGAGGTTACCGAAGAAGGACATATCAACGGCGAAGGTAGGGTAGTTAAGGTTTAAACCGCTAAAGTCAACGCTTCCCCTTGCCTTTACGACTGCCGAATCCGGCTTAACGCTACCCCTTAGGGCAAGGAGCTCTACTTGACCGCACTCACCTACAACCTTTCCCGGCAGAATACTCTCACCGAACTCCTCCTCCCTCAGAACTCCCAACTCACCCTTTACGAGCTTATAGGCAACCCTGTTAAATACGTCTCCTCTACCGGGGTAGAACAAAAGCTTCGGCCTTTTCAATCCCTCTTCCTTCAACCTTTCTGCCACAAGACACTTAGGACTCTTGAACTTCATCACCCTCCCAATCTGATAGAATTTGTTCCACTACGCTTTAATAGAAATTTTAAAGGAGGATGAGTTGAAAAGGGGAATAGCAGAGGTTCCGGGAATCCTCTGCGGAACGGGTTTTGGAGGGATAAAAAGGACGGAGAAGAGACTTGATAGACCCGACACCCTCCTGATAGTAGCCGAAAACCCTTCTCCCTTTGCAGCCGTTTATACGAGAAACGACGTTCAGGCCGCTCCCGTTAAGTTCTCAAAAGGTATCAGCGGTAAGGTTAACGGTATAGTCGCAAACAGCGGAAACGCAAACGCCTGCACGGGAGAGCAGGGTCTTAAAGACGCCAAAAAGATGGCAGAGCTTGCAGGCCGTTACTCTGGAAAGGGAGCTCCCTTCTTGGTCGCTTCAACCGGCGTCATAGGGGAGTTTTTACCAATGGACAGGGTAGAAGAGGGAATAAAGGAAGCCTCAGAGAACCTCGGAAAGGCCAAGGGAGAAGAGCCTGCAAGGGCAATAATGACGACGGATACTTTCCCGAAAACGGCCTTTGCAGAAGGTAGGGGCTACGTTATCGGAGGAATCGCTAAAGGAGCAGGAATGATAGACCCTGCAATGGCGACGATGCTTTCATTCGTAGCAACAGACGCAGAAGTCCCTCCTGAGCTCTTAGAGAGAGCTCTCAAAGAGGCCGTTGACGTCTCATTTAACGCGATTACCGTTGACGGGGATATGAGCACAAACGACTGCGTCTTTCTCCTCTCTACGGGTAAGTCTGGGGTCTTTATAACGGAGGAAAACTACGAGGAGTTTAAGGAGCTCCTTACGGACGTTCTTAAAGAGCTTGCCTACCAGATAGTCAAGGACGGGGAGGGCTCTACGAAAGTAGCCAGAATCGTTGTTAAAGGAGCTAAGACAAAGGAACAGGCGAGAGCCGTCGCAAGGAAAGTTGCTCTCTCTCCCCTTGTAAAGACAGCCATATTCGGGTGCGACCCCAACTGGGGAAGGATTATTGCAGCGGCGGGAGCCGCGAGGGTGGGTATAAAAGAGGAAAGGACAGAGCTCTACATCGGCAAGTTCCTCCTCTTTAAAGGGGGAAGGAGCAACTACGTTGAGGAGGAAGTCTACAACTACATGAAGGGAAACGACGAGATTACCATAGAGCTGAACCTAAACTTAGGGAGTGAGAGCTTTGAGTACCTAACCTGTGACTTTTCATACGAGTACGTAAGGATTAACGCCGAGTACAGGACATAACTTAAACGTTTGATAAACTATCAGAACCTTTAATTAAGGAGTTGAGGAAAATGGCAAAGAGAGAAGAGTTCCTTCCTAAGTGGATTGCGTGGGAAATAACGAGACGCTGTAACTTAGCGTGTATACACTGCCGTTCTGCCTCAACGATGGAGTCCGAACAGGGGGACTTTTCCCTTGAGGATGCCAAAAGGCTGATGGACGACATAGCAAAACTTTCAAAGCCGACAGTCGTTCTTACAGGGGGAGAACCCCTTTTAAGGGAAGACATATGGGACATCGCCGCCTACGGAACGGAGAAAGGCTTTAGGATGTGCATAGCGACGAACGGAACCCTTGTTGATGATGAAGTCTGCCGTGAGATGAAGAGGGTCGGCATTAAGATGGTCTCCCTCTCCTTAGACGGTTCAACTCCCGAGATACACGACGATTTTAGAAAGCAGCCGGGAGCTTTTGAAGGGGTAATGAAGGCGGCAGAGCTCTTTAAAAAACACGGGATTCCTTTCCTCATAAACTCATCCTTCACCAAAAGGAACGCCTTTGACATTCCAAACGTCTACAAAAAAGCAAGGGAGATAGGAGCAAAAGCTTGGTACATGTTCTTAGTCCTACCGGTTGGAAGGGGAGAGGAGGCAAACTCAGAGCTCCTAAACGCAAAAGAAGCCGAATACTGGCTCAACTGGCACTACGAGCTTGAAAAGGAGCTAATCCTAAAGGGGGATAACACAATCTTGGTTCGTCCCACCTGCGCTCCCCACTACTACAGGATCTTCAACCAGAACGCAAAGAGGGACGGCCTTGACCTAAAGAGGAGGAACCTCGTATTTGGAACAGGTGGCGGTAAGGGATGCGTTGCAGGCCAGTACATCGCCTACATAGATTGCCACGGCTGGCTTAGACCCTGTAGTTACTTCCCTAAGTCCGACATAAACGTCTTTGACGTTCCCTTTCACAGGGCTTGGTTTGAGTCAAAGATAATGCAAGATATGAGGAAGATTGAGGAGTTTAAGGGAAGGTGCGGAAGCTGTGAGTACGTAAAAGTTTGTAACGGCTGTAGAGTCCGCGCCTACTGGGAGCACGGCGACTACATGGAGGAAGACCCCATATGCAGGTACGTCCCCGTAAAGATGAGAATCCTCAAGCGGGGAACGTGAATGCAGGGCTCTCTCTTCAGCTCCTACTTCCTTGAAGAGGGTATAAGGGAAACGGAAGACTGGAAGAGGGTATCCTCTGAGGAGCTTCAGGATTTCTTCCTGAGACTCTCTGAGCTCTTCAGTGAAGTGGACTCCTTTACCGAAACGGTAGACGAGGCCGACACCGAGGATACCGTAATCCGTCCCGTTCTGGAACTCTTGGGCTTTTCCTTCTTCCGCCAGAAGTCCATCTCAAAGAAAAGGTTAGACGTTCCCGACTTTGTCCTTTTCGGTAACGAGGAAGATAGGGAAGAGTTCGCCAGAGGAAGGAGGTGGAACAAGGCCTTAGCCATCTTAGAGGCCAAGAGGTGGGATAGAGACGTTGAGAGGGACGTCGGTCAGATACTCCGCTACCTCTCGGTAGCAGAGGTTGAATCAAACGGTAAGGTAGTCTGGGGGATCCTTACAAACGGCAGGGTTTGGAGGCTTTACTACCACAAGTTTCCCTCAAGGGCAGAAGGCTACGTAGAGTTTAACCTTGAAAAGGCCGTTAGGAAGAAGGACGTAAACACCGTAAAGCTCTTCTACCTCCTCCTCAGGAAGGAGGCCTTTACTCCTACCGAGTGGAGGAGGAAGAGCTTCCTTGAACTGGCCTTAGAGGAAGGGAAAAAGTGGGAGGAGAGGGTCTCTGAAAACTTAGAGAACAGAGTGTTCTTTGACGTCTTTCCTTCTATCGCAAAGGGCTTTATAGAAAACGCAGTAAAGAAGGGCAGGAAGAGGGACGATGAACTCCTCAAAGAGGTCTACGAGAACACACTGATACTCCTTTACAGAATCCTCTTCCTCTTCTACGCCGAGGATAGGGGACTCCTTCCGGTGTACGATGAAAACTACAGGCCTTACTCATTTACGAGGATAAGGGAAGAAATTGCGGAGCTCCTTGACTCTGGGAAAAGGTTAAGCTGTAAGTTCTTCTTTTACGATAGGCTCAAGAACCTCTTTAAGATAGTTGATAAGGGGGATAAGTCCCTCAGGATTCCCCCCTACAACGGTGGGCTCTTTAAGCCGGAGACCCACCCTTTCTTAGAGAGTTACGCCGTTCCCGATAAATACCTCGTTCCCGCCATTGATAAGTTAAGCAGAGAAAGGGGAAGGTTCATAAACTATAGAGACCTTTCCGTCAGACAGCTGGGGAGTATCTACGAAGGACTCCTTGAGTTTAAGCTTAAGCTTGCAGAAAAACCTTTAAAGGTAGGCAGGAGAAACGGAGCCGAAGTCTACAAAGTAGCAAGGTCTGAGAAAGAGGCGGTAATAAAGGCAGGAGAGGTCTACCTCACAAATGAGAGGGAGGAGAGGAAATCCTCCGGCTCTTACTACACTCCCGACCACGTAGTCCAAGCGATCCTCAGGAAAACGGTTGAAGGGTTTGTAGAAAAGAAGCTCAAGAGGTTCTACGAGAAAGTATCCGAGCTAAAAAAATTAAAAGGGCAGAGTGCCAAGTGGAAAACGGAGGAACTTAAAAAGTTTGACCCTGCAGTGGCTCTTCTTGAGCTTAAAGTTCTTGACCCTGCAATGGGAAGCGGGCACTTCTTGGTCGGAGCCGTTGATTACCTTTCTGACAGAGCTCTTGAGCTCATGTATGAAGTATCCGGTAAAGTTTTCTTCGGGAACGAGGTCTACGAGAGTCCTCTCGTCCAGAAACTCAGGAAGATAAGGGAAAAGATACTGCAAAAGGCAGAGGAAAAGGGCTACAGGGTAGACGGGGAAAAGCTTTCAGACAAGAACCTCGTAAAGAGGATAGTCCTTAAAAGGTGTATCTACGGCGTAGACCTTAATCCCCTTGCCGTAGAGCTTGCAAAGGTTTCACTCTGGCTTCACACCTTTACGGTCGGAGCTCCCCTCTCCTTCCTTGACCACCACTTAAAGTGTGGGAACTCCCTGATAGGGGCAGACCCGGAAAGCTTTGAGGAGCTCTTTACAAGTAGCCTGTTCGGAAGCAGGTATGCCGGGCTCTTCAGGGCCTTAGAACTCCTTGAAAGGGTTCAGGAACTAACTGACGCAGACATCTCGGAAGTAGAAGAGAGTGAAAGAATCTACAGACAAGTAACGGAGGAACTGAAACCCTACAGGAAAGTCCTTGACCTGTTCGTGGCAAGACACTTCCTCAACAACGGACTCCAGCTTTTAATAGACGGCACAAAGGGCAACCCCCTTGACGTTGTTGAAGGGAAAGTGAACTTAGAAAAGGACGGGAAACTCAAAGAGCTCCTTGAAAAGGCTTTAAAACTTGCAGAGGAAAAGAGGTTCTTCCACTGGGAGCTTGAATTTCCCGAAGTTTGGCAGAGGGAAAGGAGAGGATTTGACATCGTCCTCGGCAACCCTCCCTACGTAAGGATTCAGGAGTTAAAAAGGAGCAGGAAGGAAGAGACCTCCTACTTTGGCAAGGTTTTCAAGACTCCCGAAGGCTCTTACGACCTCTACGTTCTCTTCATAGAAAAGGGACTCTCCCTCTTAAACGGGGAGGGTATCCTCGGCTTTATAGTCCCGAACAAGTTTACAAAGCTAAACTACGGGAAGAAACTGAGAGAGCTCACAGCCAAACACCTTGACACATTCATAGACTTCGGTGACAACCAAGTCTTCCCGAAACAGACAACGTACACAGGACTCCTGTTCTTAACGAAAGAGGAGAGGGAAACCGCTAAAGTCTCAAGAGCTCCCAAACTAAGGGGAGAAGATGAAATAAAAAGGTGGCTGGCCGAGGCCGAAGATGATTTCTTTGAAGTTTCCACTTTAAAGCTGGGGGGAGCTCCGTGGATACTCATCTCAAAAAGGGAAGGCGAAATCGTAAGGAAAATGGAGAGCGTTTCTCTGGAACTTAAAGAGTTCGTGAAAGACATCATCGTCGGCGTTCAGACAAGTGCCGATGAGGTCTACATTCTGGAGCTCCTTTCAGACAAAATTTCCTACTATGAAGTTTACTCAAGGGCATTAAACAGAAAACTCCTCCTTGAAAAGGAGCTCCTAAAACCCCTCCTCAGCGGAGAGAACATTGAAAGGTACTTCATAAAAGGAGACAAGAAGCTCCTACTCTTTCCCTACAGAACCTTGAAAGGAAAAGCTGAGCTAATCCCTGAAGAAGAGCTCAAAGAGGAGTATCCGAGAATCTGGGAATACTTAAAAGAGAACGAAAAAAGGTTAAGGAGTAGGGAATACGGAAAATTTAATAACGAAGAGTGGTATAAGCACGGAAGACATCAGAATCTAGAAAAACAGGAGTCGCAAAAGCTCATAGTTCCGAGGCTATGCAACAGGTTAAAGGCCTTCTTTGACGAGGAGGGAAAGTACTACCTTGACAACGTTGACGTTAACGGAATCCTCCTGAACGGAAAAACAGAAATCTCCCCCCTCTTCCTCCTTGCCCTCCTCAACTCAAAAGCCCTTGACTGGCGGTTTAAGATAGGGAGCGTTCCCTTTAGAGGAGGTTACTTCTCGGCAAACAAGCAGTTTTTATCTCCCCTTCCCGTCCCCAAAATTGACTTTTCCGACTTCTCAGAAAAAGAGCTTAAAGAGCTAAAAGAGAACTTCCTCTCAACAAGAAAAGTCTTAAAGCTCTTAGACTCCATAAACCCCCGCAGTAAAACCGTTCACGATTTCCTCTCCTTCTTGGCAGAGAAGATGGTAGAGACGAGTGAAGAAGTCTACCTGATTGAAAGGCTCTTAAACGATGAACTCCCGAAAGGTTCACCAGAGAGGTTAAAAGCCCTCTCCCTCATCGGACGGCGTTACCCTTCTATTCCAGAAGTTGCCGTAAAGGAAGCCGGCCTGAACCTCTTAAAGGAGCTCAGGAACCAGAAAGAAACCGTGGACGCCCTAATTGATAGAATTGTCCTCCGCATGTTCAACTTAGAGGAAGAAGGGAGGTTTTTATGTCACTGAAAGAACATCCGCTCCTTAAAGCAGCAAGGGGAGAGAAGACCGATTTTACACCCATCTGGATTATGAGGCAGGCAGGAAGGTACTCTGCCCGCTACAGGAAGGTAAGGAAGCAGGCAGGGAGTTTTATGAACCTGTGCAGAAACCCTAAGCTTGCGGCAGAAGTTACGCTGATTCCCATTGAGGAGATAGGCGTTGATGCTGCCATTTTGTTCTCTGATATCTTAGTCCCAGTAGAGAAGATGGGAATTGAGGTTCAGTTCGTTGAAGGGAAAGGCCCCATTTTAAACCCAAAGGTTGAGACTGTTGACGACGTTGAGAGGCTGAAAATCCCCGAGCCTGAAAAGGATTTACCTTACGTTCTTGAGACGATACAGATAATAAAGGAAAAGCTTACAGATAGACCGTTAATCGGCTTTTCCGGTGCACCTTTTACCCTTGCAAGCTACATGCTGGAAGGGGGGAGCTCCAAAAACTACATAGCCGCCAAGAGTACAATGTGGAACAACCCAAAAGTTTGGAACTCCCTTATGAGCAAGCTGACAGACACGGTAGTAAACTACCTGTCTGCACAAATAGAGGCCGGAGTAGACTTAGTCCAAATTTTTGACTCGTGGATGGGAGTCCTCTCAAAAGAGGATTACGAGAAGTTCGTCTACCCCTACACAGAGAGGATAGTCAACGAGCTAAAAAGGAAATACCCAGAAACGCCGATAATCCACTTTGGCGTAAACTCCTCACACCTTTTAGAGGTAAATAACAGGCTGAACGTAGACGTAATAGGCCTTGACTGGAAGACGGAAATTCCCTTTGCCCTTGAAAGGGTAGATAAGTCCATTCAGGGTAATCTTGACCCTGTAGCCCTCTTTGCCGATGAAAAAACGATAGAGGAAAAGGTTAGGAAAATCTTAGAGGAAGGACTAAAGGCAAGGGGACACATATTCAACTTGGGACACGGTATACTGCCCCAGACAGACCCAAGAAAGGCCAAGTTTTTGGTTGATACAGTCCACAGAATAAGCAGGGAGCTGAGAAAGTAGCCATGACTTCAAGGACGAGAGCTCTCGTAGTCCTCCTACTCTTTATAGGTGCAGTTGTTTCCTCCTACTTTGCCGTTGAGACCTACGTTGAGGCAAAAATCTTAGAGAAGTTCAGAAAGAGAGTTAACAACCTTCCCTTCCCTACCTCCTGCAGGGAGGTGGACTACAACCTCCTCAGGAATACCATAACGCTTAAGGACTTAAAAGCCGAAATCCTTGGCCTCAACGTTTCGGTAAAGGCCTTAGAGATAGACCTACCCTTTACGGCGAGGAAAAGGGAGCTCCCCGACCGCATGCTAATAAAGGTCACCGGCCTTAGGTTTCCCAGTAGCCTCCTCGGAATAACAAACACCCCCCAGACGGTAGTGAACTTGGTAACCGGCTACTCCTTTGACGATGATAGCCTACAAGTGGTGCTGAAGACCTCCGTTTCCTCCCTCGGAGACCTCTCCTTAAGCTTAAAGCTTAAGAACCTCTCAAGGAAGAAACTTGAAAAAGCCCTTGCAGGAACGATATCGGAGAGAAAAACCCTCAGAGAAGCCAAGATTGCCTACTTAGCCCTCAAGTATAGGGACAGGGGCTTTGTAGCAGAGTACTTCAAGGAGCAGGCGGTAGAAGAAGGAGTAGAGGTAGATGAACTCAAGAAAAGGCTCGTAGAGTCCATCAATAAAGCCGTCGGCAAGGACAAGGTTCTCTACCAAAGGATAGGACAACCGCTAACCGAATTTATAGAGAACCCCCGCTGTATAGAGTTTACGGCTCAACCTGTCCTACCCATTTCACTAAAGGAGCTAACTTACCTGCTAAACGGCCACCCGGACTTAAGGAAAACGGCCATCTGGCTGGGGATAGAGCTTAAAACGTGCAGTTAAGTTCACTTTTCCTTTAGCCGTGCCTTTACCCTTTTTATCATTTCCTCAAGGGGAATGGGACGAACCTTTATCCCCTGAGACGGACAGACCTTGACGCAGTGGGCACAACCGCTACAGATCTCCGGGAACGCAGGGACAACGTTACCGTCATCGTCAATTCCTCTGGTATCGCACAGCATTAAGCAACGCTCACAGTTCTGGCACTTGCTCTTATCTATAGTCTCAAAGAAAAAAGGAGTGTAAAGGTGACCGCCGAAGGTAAGGTAGGCGTAGTTACCGTCGTCATCAGCGATGAGATCCTCTACCCTGACCTCTATATCCTCCAGACTGGAGGAACAACCGAAACCTCAGAGGAAGGCATCCTCGGGACAGATCATCTTACATATTCCGTCGCCTATACAGAAGTCCAAGCTGACAAGGACGGCTACCTGTTTACCGTCAACTTCTCGGAGCTCTATACACCCTTGCGGACAGACTTCAACGCACTCCCCGCACCCGGTACACCGGGAAGGGTCTATCCCGCCGGGATACTGAGGAGCAAAGGGTGAACCGTCCTGACACAGTATTACCCTACCTTTTCTATCTTTACCAAAGGGGAACTTCATTACTGACCTAACAATAGACAGAGTGTTCTCAAACTCTTAAGTGTCTAATATATCTATACACCAATTAACAACAATGAGATATATCAATCTTTTCCCGTCTCTATACCCAGCTCCTTTATCTTCCGACGAAGGGTATTCCTGTGGATGCCGAGGACTTGAGCCGCTTTCTGGCGGTTGAAGTTACAGAAACGCAGAACCTCAGAGATGAGAATCCTCTCGGCACTCCTTATAACTAAATCGTAGAGGTTACTCTTTTCTTTCTGCTCCAAGGTAAAGACTTCAACTACGAAGTTCTTTATCGCCTCCTCAAAGGAAGAAGTTCCGGAAAAAGTGGCAGAAGGTTTAAGGTCTTCAACGTCTATAACACCCGTGGGGGAAACTATCATCGCCCTCAGTATCATGTTCTCAAGTTCCCTCACGTTTCCCGGGAAGTCGTAGCTCATGAGCCACTCAACTGCCCTCTCTGTAAGCTCTTTAACGGGTAACTTAAACTCCTTTGAAAACTTCCTGATAAAGTAGAGGGCAAGGGGCAGGATGTCCTCTCTCCTTTCCCTTAGGGGCGGGAGCTCTATGGTTACAACGTTTAGCCTGAAAAAGAGGTCTTCTCTAAAGTTTCCCTTCTTAACCTCTTCCTCAAGGTTCCTGTTTGTGGCCGCAACTATCCTTACGTCAACCTTTACTGTTCTCTCTCCTCCTATCCTGCGGATTTCCTTCTCCTGAAGAACCCTTAAAAGTTTTGCTTGGAGCTCTAAGGGGAGCTCCCCTATCTCGTCTAAAAAGAGCGTTCCGCCGTTTGCCTGCTCAAAAAGTCCCTTTTTTGAGGAAACCGCTCCCGTAAAAGCTCCTCTCTCGTAGCCAAAGAGCTCCGCTTCAAGGAGGTTAGGAGGAAGGGCGGCACAGTTAACGGCAAGGAAAGGCCTATCCTTCCTGTCCGAATACCTATGTATAGCTTTTGCTATTAGCTCCTTTCCCGTACCGCTTTCTCCCGTTATTAAGACGGTAACGTCACTCTTTGCCACTCTACCCACCAGCTTGAAGACTTCCTGCATCCTTTTACTCGTTCCAACTATCTCCTCAGAAGTCTCTGCCGACTCAACCCCTTGGGAATGGGAGAAGAGAACTTTGTCCAGAATCTCCTTTATCTCCTCAAAGGAAAAAGGTTTCGTTATGTAGTCAACGGCTCCCTTTTCCATTGCAGAAACGGTGTAGTCCATAGTCCCGTAGGCAGTAAGGATTACTATGGGAACGTCTTTTACCTCGTCCAGTATCTCTAAACCACTCTTTCCCGGCATCTTTATGTCAACAAAGGCAACGTCAACGGGGGAGCTCCTTAAAATCTCTAAAGCTTTCTTACCGTCCTCTGCTTCAATAACTTCGTGCCCTTGGGACTGAAGGTACTTCCTGAGAACTAACCTTATGCTTCTCTCATCGTCGGCTATCAGTACCCTCGCCATCTCTCCTCTTCATCGGTAAAAGTACCGTTACTTCCGTGCCCTTTCCTTTTTCACTCTTTACCTTTATCTCTCCGCCGTGCCTCTTCACTATCTCGTTAGTGATAAAGGCCCCGAGGCCACTTCCCCTTTCCTTGGTGGTGTAAAAGGGAAGGAAGAGGTTGGAGAGCTCTTCCTCGCTCATTCCGACCCCGGAGTCCCTAACCCTCATAAATATGAAACCCGAAGGGTGAATGGCGTAACCCGTCTCTATCCTTATCTCCTTCTTAGGGGAGTCGGAAACCGCTTCAATGGCGTTCTTAAAGATGTTCATAAATGCCTGAGTTATCCTATCCCTGTCAAGTAAAATCTCCGGTAGGGACGGGTCAAAGTTGTATACGACGTTAACGCCGCTCCTCTTAAGCTCCGATTCAAAGAGCTTAACGACCGACTGAATAACTTTATGGACGTTCGTTTCCTCCAAGTTCAGAACCGAAAAGTCAAAGCTCTTAACGACCCTCTCTAAAAGCCTCTCTATCCTCTCCGTCTCCTCCAGAAGAACAGATATGAGCTCCTCATCGTAGGTGCGGAGCTCTCTCAAACACTTGGCAGCTCCCTTTATCCCGCTTAAAGGGTTCCGAACCTCGTGAGAGAGGCCTTTAAGGAAAGCAAGGATGTCCTTCTCAAAAGGGCTCTCAGGAGCCGGCTGAATAACAACTATAACCCCTTTAACCTCGGAGGAGACAAAGAAGGGAGCAAAGTTCAAGAAGAACTGTCCATCCCTGAAACCCAAAACCTCAACGAGACGTTGAAAGGCCTCGGTTACCTTCCTGTCTATTTCAGGAGCTCTACGGAAAAAAGAGGAGAGTTTCCTTCCCTTAAGGTACTTTAGCGACCTGTTTACGAGTATCTCAAACTTCTGGTTGACGTTAACAATCCTCCCCTCCCCGTCGGTTATGGCAACCGGGAAGGGGATTGAAAAGAGGATATCCTCCGCCTTCACGTAAGGGTAATTCCTCCTTTACCGCCACCCTTAGGGAACTCTTTTATCTTTGAAAGGTCTATCGTTCCCGGAGAGGCGAGCTCTATTCCGGCAGCTGCCGCCTTAAACTGCTGGTGGAACTCTTTAAGCCTTGACCTGTCGCCGACGGGAACAATAGCAACTATCTGGCTCTTGAGGACGTAAGCCTCCACAGGCTCGTTAGCCGTCGGGTCTAACGGCATAATTGTCGCCTGAGCTCCCTTAGTTGTCGGAAGTAGAGCAAACACTCCGGCGTCCTTTATCTTTACGCACTCCGGCGTAACTTCTTCAACGACCCCGATAATACCTGAAGAGGGTATAACGCTTTCGCCCCCTGCAGTCTGAATGAAAACGAGCTTTCCCTTAAGGTCTTCCATCTTTCCTCCTTTAAGTGCCTTGTTGTTGGGATACTAAATATAGGCCTATCGCAACGGCGTTAGAGACGTTGAGGGAATTAACGTGTCCCCTCATCGGAATAGAAACGATATCGTCAAGCTGTTTTAGCGCACTCCTTGAAATGCCCCTTCCCTCAGAGCCGGCGACAAGCCCCAAAGGAAAAGGGAAACTGTAACCGGCTACGCTCTTCCCACCGGCCTCAAGGCCGATGAGCCAACCTCCTGCTTCCTTAAACTCCTTTAAGGAGTTTACAAAGCTCCCGACGACGGCAAAGGGAACGTAGAAAACAGCCCCCGTTGAAGCCTTCACCACTGTGTCCGTAATACTTGCACTCCTATCCTTAGGGAGGACGATTCCCGTAACCCCGAAGGCATCGGCAGAACGGAAGATTGCCCCGAGGTTGTGAGGGTCCTCTATCCTGTCAAGGAAGAGAAGACACCCTTTAGTTGATATCGTCCTGTCAAGGAGCTCTCCAAAGTCCACAGGCTCTACCGGAGAAACGATAGCAACGATTCCTTGATGTTTTTCTGTCTTTGCCACGTTAAGGAGCTTCTTTTTACTCGCCTTTACAACCTTAACTCCCCTTTTCTTAAGGAGGGGCAATATCCTCTCCCTGTCCTTAAAGCCTTCTTCAATAAAAACTTTCAGAACCGGATACCCTGCCCTTACAGCCTCGGCTACCGGGTTAACGCCGTAGATAACCATCACTTCTTCACCTTTATATCGTCCTCCGTTCCCTCCTCTCCGTCGGGGCCGGGAGAGATGAGGGTAAAGTGCTTACCGTCAGAAACGTAGATAAACCCGTTA
>QNYI01000088.1 GCA_003978805.1 Desulfurobacterium sp. | reverse complement strand
AATTGACTTCCCGACAAAGGATTCCAACGGAGGTTCTTATTCGGGAACTCACTGTGTTGCATTTAGGGTTGTTGCCGGAGGAGATGACTCAAGCGACGGAGAAGTTGCCACTCTTGACGTGAGCAAAGACGGCGGTAGTAACTGGGACAACGTATTTACCGATAAAGATTTGGCCTCTGACGGTCCTTACACGAACAAAGTTAATTACTCTTCTAACTTTAGTGCTGGTCAGTGGGGAGATGACTTAATCTTTAAAATTAGTCAGGACGTTGCTGTCAACGGAACTACAAGTACTGTAACGGACTATAAAGAGTATGTGTTTAAAACCCACGGTGCCGATGACGCTGTTACTATAACGACTTGTATAACGGCCGATTCCGGAGCTACAAGCTGTTCACCTCATACAAGTGCTCCTGCAGATGGGGCTGACTATTATGATGTTATAGACAGCAACTATAAGTATGATAGTGATATTAACGGTTACGAGCGCTACTGGCACGATTTAGACGATGATGGCAACATAGACTCCGATGAGCCTGTAATTCTTATAAAGAAAGATGATAATGGCTTTAGGCATGTAATTTTACCTTCTACTGGCGGAAAGGTCTTCTACGCTATTGATCATAATGCTTCTGATCCTGCGGACATTCACGGAATCTTCCATGTTAAGCTAAAGTATAGTGATGATAACGGATCCACGCTCAACGACCACGGCGATGTTGAAAAAGTTGACAGCGCAATTGAGTACGTCCATGTAGTTACCCTTGACTCAAACACTGATGACACTTCTGATACTACCCACATCCAAGTTCCTTACAACAAGGATGGGGAGCGTCAGATTCGCTTCCACGTTTATAAGGACTTTTCCTACCCTGACAACAACCAAGCCTTTGAAAGCCTCATAGGATATGCTCCGGACATTTACTTCTCCCTCAACACACCGACAAGTAGCGGTTAATAATAAAGCTTTCATCCTCTATTTACCCCCGCGTTTTGCGGGGGTTTTTTTAATTTTGTCTTATAATTCCCCGAGCACATTACGTTAACGGTGGGGTTTAAAGATGCCAAAAATTATTCTCGTAAGGCACGGTAAAACTATCTGGAATGCCGAAGGTAGGTATCAGGGGAAGATGGACATTCCTTTAAACGAGGAAGGAAAGGAACAGGCAAGGAGAGTAGGGGAAGCTTTAAAGGATTTCCCTGTAAAGGCCGTTTACTCAAGTCCCCTTTCAAGGTGTCTTGATACGGCAAGGGAAATAGCTAAACACCACGGGTTGGAAGTGAGGGTGAAGGAGGGTTTTAAGGAGATTGATCACGGTGAGTGGGAAGGTATGTTGGCTTCTGAGGTTGAGGAAAAGTACCCGGAGCTCCTTAAACTCTGGAGGGAGAAGCCTGCAGAAGTGAAGATGCCCGGTGAGGGAGGGGAGAGTTTAAAGGACGTTTACGATAGAGCCGTTAAGGCCTTTGAGGAGGTTGTGAAGGAACACGGTGAAGATGACCTTATCGTCATAGTGGGACACGATGCAACAAACAAGGTTCTGATGTGTTACCTCCTCGGTGTAGACCTTAACAAGTTCTGGGCTTTTAAGCAGGCAAACTGCGGAATTACCGTCGTTGAGTATGAACCGTCTACTAAAAGGGTTATTGTCCACGTTGCCAATGCTACCGGCCACCTCGGTAAGGAGATAGACTTTGAAGTCCAAAAGGCCCTGTGAGGTCTTAAATATTAAGGAGCTCTTTAAGGAGCTCACTTTTGGCACTTTGATTGAAAGGGTTAACAGGTTTTCCGGGGTAGTTAAGACGGATTCCGGAGTAAAGAGGGTACATATATCGGATACGGGTAGGTTGAAAGAGCTCCTTGTCCCGGGAGCTCTACTCCTTTTATCAGAGAACCCGAGGGGGAAACTTGACCACAAGCTTGTGGCGGTTAAAAGTGAAAACGAGTGGGTTTTCCTCTATACTCCTGCTCACCTGCTAATAGCCGAAAGGCTCGTAAGGAATGGATTTCTCGGTTTCTACCCTAAGGAGGTAAAAAAGGAGGTCAAGCGGGGAAAGAGCCGAATAGACCTCCTCATAGACGGTAACTTCTACCTTGAAGTTAAAGGGTGTAACCTTGTTAAGGGGAGTGCCTGCCTTTTCCCTGACGCTCCTACCGAAAGGGGTAGGAGACACGTGGAAGAGCTTATCCTTCTCCGTCAAGAAGGGTTTAAGGCAGGAGTTCTTTTCTTGGCCTTTAGAAGCTGTAGCTGTTTTTCTCCTAACGCTGAGACAGACCCGCTCTTTGCCGAAAGTTTAAAGAGAGCTCTTTCCTTGGGGGTGGAGGTTTTTATTGCAAAGTTAAGGTTCCTCCCGGAAGAGGGAGGAGTCTACGTTGATGGGGAACTTCCCCTGTGTTAGAAGTTTTTAACCTCCTCCCTGTATTCCTCCCACCACCTTTTTAACCTCGTGAATTCGTCGGAGGGGAACATCTCTAAGATTGCAGAGAGTATCGTTATAGCGAGCATCGCTTCTGCGACGACCGCAGCTGCCGGGACGGCGCAAACATCTGAACGTTCAACGCAGGCCAAGAAAGGCTCTTTAGTCCTTATGTCAACGCTCCTTAAGGGGCTGTAGAGGGTTGGTATCGGCTTCATTGCAGCCCTTACGAGGATGGGCATTCCGTTTGTCATTCCCCCCTCTAAACCGCCGGCGTTGTTTGTCTTCCTGAAAAATCCCCTCTCAGGGGAGTAGAAAATCTCATCGTGAACCTTAGAGCCGGGAGTTCTTGCAGCCTCAAATCCCATACCGATTTCAACTCCCTTTATCGCCTGAATGGACATTATCGCTTGGGCTATCCTGCCATCAAGCCTTTTATCCCACTGGGTATGACTGCCTATCCCGGGGGGTAAGCCTAAGGCAAAGACTTCAAATATCCCTCCCAGACTCTCGCCGGTTTCTTTAGCCTTGTCAATCTCCCTTTTAAAGGCTTCTTCAACCTCTTGGTCGTTTACGGGTATCCTTACCTCAGAGCTCTCTGCGTTTTTAAAACGTTCTTCGTAGGTTAACCCAAGGTAGCTTCTTGGCACTTCTACATTTCCGATGGAAATAACGTAGCTCCCTACGGTTACGCCGAGGTTTCTTAGGATATCTTTACAGAGAGCTCCAGCCGCTACCCTTCCTGCCGTTTCCCTTGCGCTTGAGCGCTCTAAAATGTTCCTTACGTCGTCGCTCTTATACTTTAAAACCCCGCTTAGGTCTGCGTGGCCGGGACGAGGGCGGGTAACCTTCTTTTCTTTCGGGAGTTCCCCCGGCTCGGGTTTCATTATCTCTGTCCAGTTCTCGTAGTCCCTGTTCCAGACGGCCATCAGGATAGGAGAGCCGAGGGTTTTCCCGAGCCTGACGCCTGAGAGGAACTCTACCCTGTCTTTTTCTATCTTCATCCTTTTTCCACGACCGTAACCTTTTTGACGGCGGGAGAGCTCTCTATTGATAAACTCAAAGTCTACGGCGAAGTTAGCCGGGATACCTTCAAGGTATGCAAAGATTCCCTTGCCGTGACTCTCGCCGGCAGTGTAAAACCTTAGCACTCCTCTACCTCCAGAAAGTTTTTCCGAATTTTAACGTTAACGAGTTGACAGGGCAAACCCGACTTCCTATCTTTCTATCTTGCTGTGCGCCCGTAGCTCAGTAGGATAGAGCGCGAGATTCCTAATCTCGAGGTCGCAGGTTCGATCCCTGCCGGGCGCACCATTTTTATTTTTCCTTGACTTTTCCCAAAAAATCCATAAAATTTGCAGGCGCTTTTTATTACCATCGGGAGGTCTATTATGTTAGGCGGACTTGACGCTCTTATGAAGGCGGTTCAGGAAAAATACATGAGAAAGGATATGCTCAAGGTGGACTTTAGGCCGGGAGACACTGTCAGGGTTTACGTTAAGGTAAAGGAAGGTGATAAAGAGAGGGTTCAGGTTTTTGAGGGAGTTGTTATCAGGAAGAGGGGCGGTAGCGGAACGGATGCAACCTTTACCGTCAGGAAAGTTTCCTACGGTATCGGGATTGAGAGGACTTTCCCTCTTCACTCAAGGGTAATTGAAAAGATAGAAGTTGTTAAGAGGGGTATCGTAAGAAGGGCAAGGCTTTACTACCTCAGGGAGCTTAAAGGTAAGGCTGCCAAGATTAAAGAGAAGAAGGAGTGGATGACAAAGAAGTAATCCTTCGCTTTGAGAAGGAGCTCTGGTCAAGGGGCTATAGATTCGTTGCCGGGGTTGACGAGGCGGGAAGAGGGCCACTTGCCGGCCCCGTGGTGGCGGCGGCCGTTATCTTCCCGCGGAACGTCAATCCTTTTTTATTTAAGGACTCTAAGAAGCTGAAAGAGAAGGAAAGGAGGGAGCTCTTTTACAGGATACTTGATGAAGCCGTCTCTGTAGGTATCGGCTTTGCAGATTCTTTAGAGGTGGATTCGCTGAACATCTACAGGGCGACCCTGCTTGCAGTTAGGAGAGCTCTTAGCGACCTTTCAGTCGTTCCCGACTTCCTCATAACCGACTACCTAAGGCTGGATGGGTTTAAGGATAAATCCTTAGTTCTCGTAAAGGGAGATGAAAGGAGCTTTTCCTGTGCCTGTGCAAGCGTGGTTGCCAAGGTGGCAAGGGACTTCATAATGGAGAAGCTGTCTGAGGTCTTCCCGGGATACGGTTTTGAAAAGCACAAAGGTTACCCTACAAAAGCTCACCTTTTGGCCATAGATTCCTTTGGGATAACCCCCGTTCACAGGAGGAGCTTTGGAAGGGTCAAAGGAAAGAGGGAGAAGGGGGGAGAGAATAGCTTCCCGGTATCTCCTCAGGAAAGGCTACTCTATTATAAGGAGAAACTACAGGAGCTCCTACGGCGAGATTGATATCATCGCCTTTGACGAATCAACAAGGACGGTAGTATTCGTTGAAGTAAAGCTGAGGAAAAGGGGAAGTCAAGTTACTCCCTTAGAGGCGATTGACGGGGTAAAACGGCGGAAAATTGTAAAGACAGCCCTTAAATTCTTAAACGAGACGGAACTCGCCTACGAAGCCGTTAGGTTTGACGTAATCGGAATAGAAGATGGTGACCTGCCCACCGTAGTTCACGTTGAAGATGCTTTTCAGTTAAACTGTTGATATAATTCGCCTACCGTCTATATTATGGTAGCAAAGTTTTAACCGCTTTAGAATGGGGGTTTTATTTTGGCAAAGGTAAGGGTTCATCAGCTTGCAAAAGAGCTGGGTATGTCTTCAAAGGAGCTTATAGAGAAGCTCAAGGAGCTTGAAATTCCCGTTAAGAGTCCAAGTTCAAGCCTTGACGAAAGGCAAGTAATGCTCGTTAAGGAGTTCTTAGAGCCCGTTGAAGTTCCCGTTAAGGAAGTTATCCCTGAAGAAAGTAAAGAAGAGAAGAAAGAAGAGAGGAAGGAAAAGGTAGAAACCCTTCAGGTTGAGGTTCAAAAAGAAGAGAAAACAGAGATTGTGGAAGAGCCCGAGCGTAAAGAGGAGACTGTCTCTACCCTTTCAGTAAAAGCAGAAGAGACGGAGGTTAAAGAGGAGAAAAGGGAAGAGGAGAGGAAAGAGGAAAAGAAAGAAGAAAGGGGAAGGAGAAGAACCTCTGATGTTAGGATTCTCTCCCCTGAAGAGCTTGCTAAAAGGAGGCGTAGAAGGAGGAGACCCTTTAGGAGAGAGGAGAAGGGAGAGGAAAGAAGGGAAACAAGGCCCCGTAAAAGGGATAGGTTTAGAAAGCCGGAAAGAGAGGAAAAGAAAAAGGCTGTTACTGAGAAAGTAACGAGGGAACAGCTTGAAAAGCTCGTAGCTTCAACGAAAGAAGCTCGGGAGAAGGAAAAAACTAAGAGTGAGAAGGGGCTCCTTGCTGAGAGGAAGAGGGAGCAGAAGGAGCTTGAAGACCAGAAGAAATTTGAAGAGCTTATGAGAAGGATAGAGGAGAAGAACCGGGCTAAGAGGAAGAAGCGTAAGAAGAAAAAGAAAGAGGAGCAGGTAACAGAAGTACCTTTTGAGGAGCTCTCAGAAGAGGAACAGCTCCAGAGGCTCATTGAAGAGGAAGAGAGGGCGAGAACGGTTGTCATCCCTGAAGTTATCTCTGTAAGGGAGTTTGCCGAAAAACTTGGCGTTGACCCTACCCAGCTCCTTCAGGACTTAATAGCCCTTGGAAAGTTTGTGACCATAAACCAGCCGATAGATTTTGAAACGGCGGCAAAAGTTGCTGAGAAGTACGACAAGGTTGTCAAGCTTGAAGGAGCAGAAGAAGAGGAGGTCTTAGAGAAGGAGCTTGAAGAAACTCCCGATAGGGAGGAAGACCTTAAACCCCGTCCTCCAATCATTACCGTAATGGGACACGTTGACCACGGTAAAACTACGCTCCTTGACTATATAAGGAATACGAGGGTTACAGAGAGAGAGGCCGGAGGGATAACCCAGCACATCGGTGCTTCTGTAGTTGAAGTAGATACCAGTGAAGGTAAAAAGACGCTTGTTTTCTTGGATACTCCCGGACACGAGGCCTTCACTGCAATGAGGGCCCGGGGTGCTCAGGTAACGGACATTGCCGTTCTGGTTGTTGCTGCTGATGACGGGGTTATGCCTCAAACAGTAGAGGCGATAAACCACGCAAAGGCTGCAGGTGTTCCGATAATCGTTGCCATAAACAAGATAGATAAGCCGGGAGCAAACCCTGAAAGGGTTAAGCAGGAGCTCACCCAGTACGGCCTCATCCCGGAGGACTGGGGTGGTGACACCATAATGGTTCCGGTTTCTGCTAAGACAGGTGAGGGGGTTGACGAGCTCCTTGAGATGATAGCCCTTCAGGCTGAGCTCATGGAGCTCAAGGCCAACCCTGACAAACCTGCCCGTGGCGTTGTCCTTGAGGCAAAGCTTGACAAGAAGAGAGGACCCGTTGCGACCCTCCTTGTCCAGAGCGGAACGTTAAGGGTTGGAGATGCCATCGTTGCAGGTCTTTACGCCGGAAAAGTGAGGGCAATGTTTGACGATAAGGGTAACCCTGTGAAAGAGGCAGGGCCCTCCATTCCTGTAGAGGTTCTCGGCCTTGACGGCGTTCCCCTTGCCGGAGATAAGTTCGTCGTCGTTAAGGATGAAAAGACTGCAAGGAAGATAGCCGAAAAGAGGCAGGAGCTTGCAAGGGAGTCTGCTCTTGAGAAGGAAAAGAAGATATCCCTTGAAGAGCTCTTTTCCCAGATGCAGGCGGGGGAGGTTAAGGAGCTCAACGTTGTCCTTAAGGCCGATGCCCAAGGTTCTATTGAGGCCATAAGGAAGTCCTTAGAAGAGCTCTCCACCGACGAGGTTAAGGTCAAGATAATCCACGCCGGCGTTGGCCCAATCACAGAGAACGACGTTATGCTCGCTGCGGCCTCAAACGCCATTGTTATAGGCTTTAACGTGAGGCCTGACTCTGCTGCAAGGAAAGCGGCAGAGAGGGAGAAGGTAGATGTAAGAACCTACAGGGTTATCTACGACATCGTTGACGAAGTTAAGAAAGCTATGCAGGGACTCCTTGCTCCCGAAGAGAAAGAGGTCTACCTCGGCTCTGCAGAGGTTAGGGCAACCTTCAAGATACCTAAGGTCGGAACGGTTGCCGGTTGTTACGTAAAAGACGGTGTAATAAGAAGGAACGCTATGGTAAGGCTGGTAAGGGATGGAGTTGTCGTTTACGAAGGAAGGATTGCTTCACTGAAACGTTTCAAGGACGACGTTAGAGAGGTTCAAGCCGGTTACGAGTGTGGAGTCGGCCTTGAGAACTTTAACGACATCAAGGTGGGGGACGTAATAGAGTGCTACACCGTAGAAAAGGTTGAGAGACAGGTTTAAGCTTGGGGACCCTCCTTTGGGGTTCCTAAAAATTTTTTAAAAGTAGAGGGGATTCTTACGGAAAGGGGGATCCTTCATAGGAAATGGAAAGGGAGAGCCTCTACCTCAAGGAAAAAAGCCTCGTATCGTTTTTAACGATTTCCTCTTTTATGCTTATCCTCTTTGGCTTGGCAAACGTCGTTCTTTTCCTTCCCTACCTTGGAGTAGTTGAGGTAATCTTAGGAATCTTCCTCCTGACTGTCCTTCTCCTCTTCCTCTTAGGGAAGATAAACTTTCACTTTTCCTCCAATCTGTTTCTATCTACGTTGCTCTTCTGCTACTGCCTCCTCTTAGTGAGCGGGGGTATAAAGGGTACTGGTATTTTCTGGATATTCACCTTTCCCCTTGTATCCTTTTTTCTCAAGGAATCCCGAGTGGCGACCCTCTGGAACTTGGTGCTTCTTGCCTTTTTATTCTTAATCCTCATACTCTCCTCTTCCGGTTTAAAAGTGACCGTTTACGGCCAGATAACCCTCCTTCAAGCGGTGACTGTCTACACGACTTTCTTATTCCTCGTTTACGTATACTCCTCCGTAATGGACGAGTACCTTGAGAGAATCTATAACACTGCCGTGAGGGATCCTCTGACAGGTCTTTACAACAGGACTTTTACCTTTTCTTTCCTGAAGAGGGAACTAAAAAGGGTAAAGAGTAAAGATGTGGGAAGTCTCTGTATCATCTACATAGACCTTGATAACTTTAAGTGCATAAACGACCTCCACGGCCACTCAGCGGGAGACCTTGCCTTAAAGGAGATATCAGAGCTGTTGAGGAAGAAGTTCCGAGAGGGTGACGTTGTTGCAAGGATAGGCGGTGATGAGTTTCTTGTAGTTTCAAGGTGTAAAAGGGAGCACGTAGAGAAAAAGCTTGAAGAGCTAAGAGCGGAAGTAGAGGACATTTTCGGTGAGTTTAAAGTTTCTATTAGCTATGGAATTGCTGAAGCTCCTTCAGATGGCACTGACATAGAGGAGCTTCTGAGAACCGCCGATAAGAGAATGTACAGAGCAAAGAGGACAAAGAAGGACGTTTTAAATGAGCGCTTTCTCTGGGAGCTCCGAGATAGTCCTAATACTTTCTAAGACTTCAAAGCCGTTCTTCTCCGCCTCCCTTTGGCGGAGCTCCTCAAGCCTTACCCTCCTCACTTCTCCCGTAAGCCCGACTTCTCCAAAGAGGGCCAGATTTTCCTTTACAGGTTTGTCTAAGTAGCTTGAAATAATGGCCGTAGCTACGGGAAGGTCAACTGCTGGTTCGTTTACCTTCACACCGCCGACAACGTTAACGAAAACGTCAAAGTTCCTCAAAGGGTATCCCAGTTCCTTCTCAATTACCGCCACTATAATTGACAGCCTGTTGGAGTCAATTCCCTTAGCCCTCCTCTGGGGGGTTGTAAATACTGCCCTCGTTACAAGGGCTTGAACCTCAAGGAGTATCGGACGGCTTCCTTCAATTCCGGCAAAGATGACGGAGCCCGCTTTCCCTACCGGCCTTTCGGACAAGAAGAACTCGGAAGGGTTAGGGACTTCAACGAGACCCTTCTCCGTCATCTCAAAAACGGCAATCTCGCCTGTTGAACCGAACCTGTTCTTTAAACTCCTGAAGACTCTATGGTTGTAGCCTCTGTCTCCCTCAAACTGAAAAACGGCATCAACTATGTGCTCTAAAACCTTAGGACCTGCTATGTTCCCCTCTTTTGTCACGTGACCGACTATAAAAGCCGTTATTCCCTTTCCTTTACATAGGTTCGTTATAAAAGCAGCAGACTCCCTTACCTGAGAGACGGAGCCGGCAGCCGACTCTATGTAGGGAAGGTAAAGAGTCTGTATAGAATCAAACACTATGAGCTCAGGTTTTATCCTTTCAACCTGTTTCTCTATTTCCTGCAGGTTGTTCTCTGCAAGGACAAAGAGGTTCTTGCTCTTAATCCCGAGCCGTCTTGCCCTTAAAGCTATCTGTTCAGGGGACTCCTCTGCCGTAACGTAGAGGACGTTGCCTATCTTAGAGAAAATTTCCGAGACCTGAAGTAAAAACGTGGACTTCCCGATTCCCGGCTCTCCGGAGATTAAAGAAACCGAGCCTTTTACGATTCCTCCTCCGAGAACCCTGTCAAACTCTTTAAGGCCTGTCTTAACCCTTTCTGCCCGTTTCTCTCCTATCCTCTCCAAAGGGAGGGGTTCAGAGGTAGAAGGTTTTACCCATCCACTCCGTACGTTTTTAAGAGTAGGTGTTATGACTTCCTCAACGAGACTACCCCAGCTACCGCACTCGGGACATTTTCCTGCCCACGAAGGTGACCTGTAACCGCACTCTTGACACACGTAAGAAGTTCTCTGTTTTGCCATCCCAGACTAAAATATATCCTTTGACTTTCCCTTTACAATTTGTAAAAATCTGGCAGGGCAAACGGAAGAAGGCAAGGAGGAGCCTTGAAAAACGAGAACTTTTCCCCAGAAGTATTTCAGGAAGAGGAGATAGACCTTTATGAGCTCTGGTTGACCCTTAAAAGGAGGAAGAAGACTGTACTGGGAATCACTTTCCTTTTTACTGCTGTTGCCTTAATACTCTGTTTCGTACTCCCTCCCACTTACCGAACAGAAACCTCTTTAATGCCCTTAGGGGGAGAACAGAGCTCCAAGCTCTCCTCCCTCCTTTCGTCCCTTCCCATATCAATTCCCCTGCCTGCAGGTGGACAGGCAGGAATAACGGTTGAAGCTGTTTTAAAAAGTAGAATCCTGAGGGAAAGGATTGTGAAGGACCTTAACCTTCTCCCCCTTCTCTTTCCCGATAAGTGGGATGAAGCTACAAAAAGTTGGAAGTTGGGTGAGGGGGAGACACCTCCGACGCTTGTGGACGGTGCAGAGGAACTTGAAGATTTGATGTCCGTATCCACCGATAAAAAGACCGGTGTTGTGACTCTTACAGTTGATTTCCCGAAAGACCCAGAAATGAGCTATAAAATAGCAGTTACAGCCCTGAAAGAGGCTCAGAATATCCTCAACGAGAAGGCCTTTACCTTAGCGAAGAAGTATAGAATCTACGTTGAAAAACAGCTTATTTTGGCTAAGGAAAAGTATCGGAAGCTTGAAAAAATATACAAGGACTTTATGGAAGGGAGGATAAAAACCGTTCCCTTTATTATCGGTGAAAAGGAAATGGACAGTCTAAAAGTTAACCTTCCTGAAGGGCCAGGAGTAAAAGATCTTCAAAGAGAAATAGAGGAGTTAAAGAAACGGCTCAGTAACGTTAAAAAGGCCAGTTACGTTTCCGTTCCCGACTATCAACTCAACCTTCGGAAGTTAGAGACGCAAATGGAGGTCGTGAAACAGCTCCTCCTGACACTTGCAAAGGAGTATGAGATGGCGAAAGCCCAAGAAATGAAGGAGCAGATTTCCTTTCAGGTCATAGATCCGCCTTACGTCCCCCCAAAGGATAGACCCTATAAGCCTAAAAAGGGTCTGATTGTGTCTGTTGGTCTTGTTTCCGGCCTCTTCTTAGGAATATTTATTGCTTTCTTTAAAGAGTGGCTTGAAAACGTCAGAAAAGAAAAGAAGGAGGAAGTTGTAAATGCGTAAGCTTCTTATAGCTATGACTTTTCTACTCTCCAGTCTCTCTGTTGCCATAGCTCAGACAACAAGTTTACCCTACCCACTGACTCCCGAAGTTGTAAAGAGGTTAAAAGAGGAAGTTTCCCAAGAGAGAGAAGTTCATGAAAGGACGCAGAATCTTAAAAGTCAAAAGGATATAGAAATTTACGGCTCTGAGAAAAGTGTAAAGAGTGAAGAGGTAAAAAAGGTAAAAGGAACAGAAGAAGAGGCGGAGAAAGAAAAGAGTGAAGAGGTTACTGAAGAGCTCTCACCTATAGAGGAGAGCTTTTACACAAGAACCGAAAAACTCGGAATTCAACTTAAGCAGTTCGGCTACGATTTCTTTAAGGGTAAACCGGAGCTCTCCTTTTCCGCTCCAGTAGGTAGGGACTACGTTTTAGGGCCCGGAGACCAGCTCTTTATCTACGTAATAGGAGCTCCCCCCGGGGTAGACCTATCTGCCATCCAGAGCTTGGTTGTTGACAGGGAAGGTAAAGTATACGTTCCGGGGATAGGGGTCTTCTACGTTTGGGGAATGACGCTGGGAGAGGCCGAAAAGGTCATTTCTAAGGCAATAGGGGCAAACATAAAGCTAACGGTTGGAAAATTGAGAACCTTTCCCGTTTACGTTTCGGGAGAGGTGGAGAGGCCGGGAGCTGTCATCGTTACCGGCATAAACACAGTTATTGACGCCCTGATGCTTGCCGGAGGGGTGAAAAAGTCTGGAAGCCTTCGCGATGTTGTTATAACGAGAAAAACTCCCTCTGGAACAAAGGAGATACACATAGACTTTTACAAGTTGCTCCTCTACGGTAAGCCCGTTGATATAAGGCTAAAGGACGGAGACGTAATATTTGTAAAGCCGATCGGTAAAGTAGCAGGAGTTGGAGGAAAGGTCAAGAGGCCGGCCATCTACGAGCTGAAAGGAGGGGAGACCGTAAAAGACCTCATAAATATGGCAGGAGGTTTACTACCTTCAAGTTACAGGTACAGGGCAACGATACAGAGGTTCAAGAACAACAGCTTTCTGGACATAATAGACGGAAATCTCAGCGATAGCTCTTTCCTCAATACAGAGGTTAAGGACGGGGACATCCTCGTTGTAAAGTCCATAGAGACCGTTCCCCGTAACGCGGTAGAGATTGAAGGGTATACACCTTACCCGGGACTTTACGAATACAGAAAGGGAATGAAACTCTCAGAGATCCTAAAACCTGACCTCTTTTACCCGGATTCCAACATGAAGTTTGGCCTCATAACGAGGCAGTATCCGCCGGGAGCTCTCCCTAAGTACATAACCTTCTCACCCGAAGAGGTCCTAAACGGAAAGAAAGACATCGTCCTAATGCCAAGGGATAAGATTACACTCTACAAGTTCGGAGAAGTGAAAAACGTTGACTTTAACAAGGTAAAAGACGCCTTCGTCATAGAAGGTGAGATTAAGTACCCCGGCGTTTACGCCTACCATGATGGAATGAAACTTTCAGAAGTCTTAACTCCCGAGATGCTTCTCTTAAATACCAACCTCTACTACGCTGAAGTGGATAGGAGAGACCCGCGTACACTTGATATAGTTGAGATTAAGAAGTTTGTCCCTCTGGATGTTCTTGAAGGAAAGGCAGACCTTGAAATAAAAAGGCTTGACGTCATTAGGTTCTATCCCAAGTATCTCTACCCGCCGATACTTGTCTCAGGTCTTGTCAGAAAATCTTACTATGTTCCCTACCATGACGGTATAAAGCTCTCAGAAGCTTTAGCATCAGCAGAATTTACCGACGACGTTAAGAACCTGAAGGTTGATATCTTCAGGAAAGCAGAAGAGGAAAGTTCCGCTTTAACGACTGAAGAGGGTATAGAGGAAACTTCACAAAACGAAGATAAAAAGCAACTAACTCAGCCTGAAAGCGGTGAAAATCTAACTCCAGATACCTCAGTTCAGTTTGAGAAAGAGGAAGAGAAGGCCTCGGAGTTGGGTAACGAAGCTGAGAAGGAAACAGAGGAAGGGGTAGAAAAGGAAAAGACAACGAGGAAAATTGTGGCTTCTGTATTCCTTTACGACCTTCTTGTAAAGAAGGATACTGAAAGTGACATTACCCTGAAGCCGGGAGACAGACTCGTTATTTCTAAAGTGAAGCCGGAAGAGATAGTAGAAAAAGTCTACGTGTCAGGTTACGTTAAGAGGCCGGGCGTTTTTCGCATAAACGAGAAAACCACCCTCTACGATGTCCTAAAAGCTGCCGGTGGGTTTAGGGAAAATGCTTACCCCCAAGGGATAATAATCTTAAGAGAGTCAGTCAAGGAGATGCAGAAACAGAGAATAGCAAAGGCTGTTCTACTCATGCGCCAAGAGCTTGAGAAGGAAGAGGCCGGAATAATGCAGTCAGACCTTTCTGGGGAGGAGTTAAAGGCTCGTCAAGCAGCTTTTGAGGCCAAGAGGAGGCTACTTGAAGAGATAGAAAAAGCACAAGTTACCGGGAGGATATCCGGAATAGTCGTTCCCTTCAACCTTGAAAAGTTAAAGAACTCTCCTTACAACATTCTCCTTGAAGACGGTGACAGGATCTACGTTCCCAAGAAGCCGGGAAGCGTTCTCGTCTTTGGAGAGGTTTATAACCCTACAGCTTACGTATACAGGCCGGGTATGACCGTGAGGGACTACATTACCCTTGCCGGGGGACTCACAAAGGATGCAAGTGAGGAAGAAATCTTTGTCTTAAAGGCGGACGGTTCTGTCGTTAGCAACAGCTCAAAAGGAGAGGTAAAGTTTGATTGGGATAGTGAGAATAACAGGATACTCCTTGACAGCGGTGATATCCTTGATTACACCCTCCAGCCGGGGGATGCAATTATTGTTCCTACAAAGATAAGGATTCCAACAATGTGGAGACCTCTCATAAAGGACGTGATGCAAATTATCTATCAAGGTGCTGTGACAATTTACACGATTACCAAGCTTTAAATGGTGTGGTATGGGACTCAAGTCGCTTACGTTGGTTGCTTTGCTGATGAGTGGAGTGTCTTTAATGGACTGCTTTGCCGAACCTGTTTCATCCTTCGTGTCACCTTACCGGTATCAGAGAGAGTACAGGTTACTGGAAAGAGCGAAAGAACTGGGACTTATAAGGAAGACAGACTTATCATTTAAGCCGTTGAGCCGTGGAGATTTTGCAAGGGCTATAGTTGAGATATACAACAACCGGCAGGTAGAGCCCAGTATAGCAAAAAAGATTTTCAGGGAGCTCTACCCGGAGTTTAAGGAGGAAATAGAGGATCTTCTCTTTCATGGAAAGGGTAGGAGTTACATTAAGCCGGTAAGGGATGTTTTTACAGAGCTCTTTTCTTTCTCCGGGACGGATGACTACAAACTTCCCTATGCTGAAGGCTTTAAATTGGAAGAGGGTCTTAACTTCAGGTTAAACCTCTCCTCTGAACTCAGGTACTCAGGGGTTTTACTCTTTCTTGAACCGGAGATCAGGCAGGATGTTCTAAGGCTCAATAGAGCTTATGTAACTTGGAACTTTAAAGGTTTAAATTTCCTGTTTGGTAGAGAAAACGTTATATGGGGGAATGCTGAAAGTGGAGATCTCCTGTTTACAAACAACGTTCGTCCTTGGTTAATGTTTAAGGTTGAAAATGACTCGTATAAAAAGTTCCCTTGGATACTTGAAAAGTTAGGAGAGTACAAGTTCTCTACCTTTGTTTCCGAGTTGGAAAAAGAGAGGGAAAGGTCTTACGCCCACGTTTGGGGAATGAGACTTGCTTGGAGGCCTTTTTATAACTTGGAGATAGCCGGAACAAGGGCCATCCAGTTCGGCGGGGAAGGAAGGCCTAACTACACTTCACTACACGACTTTTGGGAACTGTTTACGGCCAACAATGAAAACGTCTGGGATTCAAGTCCAGAGGCCCACTACTACGACAACAACCAGTACGCTTCCGTTGATATCACTTACTACGCCGATTGGCTCGGCAGGTTACGGTTTCAGCCCTTTAAAGGTGGTAAATTTTACTTCATTCATGCCGGTGATGATGCAATAAAGCCCGTTGGCCCCGGAGGATTTCCGCTTCCGACGAGAGCGGCTCACGTATTAGGCATTTCACTGACGACCGGCTTTACAGACGTTACCTTTGAGTACACCGAAACCGCCGATGATTCCGGAGTATGGTATACCCACCATATGTATCCTGACGGTTTTACCTATCAC
Source organism: Desulfurobacterium sp. (assembly GCA_003978805.1). GTDB lineage: Bacteria > Aquificota > Aquificia > Desulfurobacteriales > Desulfurobacteriaceae > Phorcysia. The sequence continues at coordinate 104 of QNYI01000088.1, read as the reverse complement.
AAGTTTATTATCGGAAATGCCATTAGGGGAGATTCAAAAAGTCTTTACTGTAGTGTATCCCACGATTTTGACTGGGGAAACCTAAAGTTTACTTACAATTACAT
>QNYI01000161.1 GCA_003978805.1 Desulfurobacterium sp. | reverse complement strand
TTGGGGTCGTCAACGACGATGACCATTCTGCCGCTTTTTATGTCTTCTATAGCCTCTTCAACCCTGTTGAGGGGATACTTTCCCTTAACCACCTTTTCGGGTTTATCGTTGGACTCTTGCCCTTTGGGGGGTGGCTCTTTTCTGTTAGGACAGACCAAGCTATCTATACTCTCCTTTCTGAAGTCATCTCCCGTTCACCGGGACACTTTAATCTCTTAGACACTTTTATGCGTTACGTTTCTTTCCCTTTCCGATTTCTCGGTGCAACGTTCCCTTGGTCTTTGATTTTTATATTTCACCTCTTTAAAAGGAACTTAAGGCCTGTCGAGAGCTTAAAGTATAGAACCTTGCGCTTTTTACTCCTATCCTTTCTTTTCAACCTCTTAATCTACTGGGTGTTCCCCGGCTCAAGGCTGAGGTACGTGATGCCGGTTCTACCCTTCTTGGCCGTTCTTCTGGCCTTTTGGCTGGGAGAGCTCTCCTTTGTCCACAAGAGGGCTAAGGATATCTTGAGGTTTACTCTGGAGCTCCTTGTTCCCATCGGAATAGTTGTCGGCGTTATCGTAACCCATAACCCTTCCTTTATACTGAAACAGACGATTTTCTTCCTGATCTTCGCTTACCTTTTCTACTTCCTCTTTATGCCGAGGATTAACTACACCCCTGTAGTTGTTCTATTTGCCCTCCTTATGTTGCTCCTTAGGGGTTTTTATAGCTCCTACTACCTCTCAGTTGCAGAGTATAAGTACCCTCCGGTAAGAAAAGTTGCAGAGGAAATCGCAGAGCTAACGAAAGATTACCGACTATACACAAAGACGAAGTACCTCCAGCTCTGTTTTTACGTTGAAAAGTATAGGGATAGAATCCTTCCCTTTTCTAAGAACCCGCCGAAAGACTCACTGTTTTTAAGCAGTAAAAGGGAAGGAAACGTTTTAAAAGAGTTCACTTTGGGGAGACACAGGTTTTACCTCTGCTCTTTGAGCCTTAAGACTATTTCGGATAAAACCTCTGAGGAGGGAGCTCTAAACGTAAAGTCGCAGTAAGAGGAGATAGGGGTCTCCTCAGGGTTTATCTCTACGAGGATGGCTCCCTGTCTCTTTGCTATAAGCGGTAGAGAAGCTGCCGGCTGAACGAGGGCAGAAGTTCCGACCGAAAAGAAAACGTCACAGTTCTCTGCTGCTTTAAAGGCTTGAGACAGTGCATTTTCCGGTAAACTCTCTCCAAACCAGACGACCCCGGGGCCTACAAGACTTCCGCAAATTAAACACTCGGGGAGCTCTCGTTCCTTAAGCCCGTTGAGTATTCTCTCTTTAAACTCCTCCTCAGAGAGCTCCCTAAGGTAGTTCTTATCGGCTAAGGGGAAGATGCGGGAGAGTTCCTCTTCACTGTAGTGTTTACCGCAGGAGCGACACTTGCCTTCAAATATGTTTCCGTGGAGCTCAACGAGTTTCCTTGAACCTGCTCTCTTGTGAAGCCCGTCAACGTTTTGAGTTATGAGGAGGAACTTAGGAAAGAGCTTTTCCATTTCTGCTATTGCTCTGTGGCCGGCGTTAGGCCTTGCTGAGGCGATGAGCCTCATCCTCCACAAGTACCACTTCCACACCCTTAGCGGGTCTTCCTCAAAAGCGTAGAGGGTAGCGAGCTCTGTCGGGTCATACTTGTTCCAAAGACCGTCTTTACCGCGAAAGGTAGGGATACCGCTTTCTGCACTTACCCCTGCACCTGTGAGGATGGAGACACTTTTTGCTTTAAGCAGAAGTTCAACGAAATCTTTCATCTTTAAATTTCCCTTTTTTTCTGACTACCTATCCAGAGGATGTAAGCCATACCCGATAGGGCAATTAAGAGAAGCAAAAAGGCTATTAGAGCCGGTAACCAAGACACTACTTCCTCCTTTCAAGTTGTTCTGCCAGCTCAAAAACTTTTATAGCTGACCATATTGAAATTATTACCGTTAAGGTTGTTCCTGCCACACCCATTGCCACCCAAGGGATTGCGGAAAGTCCTTTCTGATATAGGACGCTTACGGTTGCAGAGAGAATAATGATGATTAAAGTTAGGGATGCTTTGAATATTGAAATATAGACTTCTTTCTTGAATTCAAGAGCTTTTTCTAAACTCATCTTTCTGCATCTTAGTAAAGTTAGTGGTGCCCGGGGCGGGATTTGAACCCGCACGGGCGAAAGCCCACAGGATCCTGAGTCCTGCGCGTCTGCCAGTTCCGCCACCCGGGCATACCGGGCATATAAATCCGAGGGGGGACAAAGTCCCCCCTCGGGCTCCCCCTATGAGAGTTAGTTCTATAATATAGGCAATTTTAGGGAAGGTGCATAAATTGAGCGTTTGAATGAAAGTGGAAGGGGAGAGAGATGGAGAGCTTGGTGATTGTTTACGATAACAGGGCTACAGAAGGTTTTAAGGCCGACTGGGGATTTTCGGCTTTAGTTGAGCTTGAGGATGAATTAATCCTTTTTGATACCGGTGCAAGTCCTGAGGTTTTAAAGGAGAACCTTGAATTGGCAGAAGTGGCTCCGGAAGAGATTGACGTGGTCTTCATATCTCACAACCACTGGGATCACACCGGAGGACTTCCGTTTATCTTAGAGAGAAATAGAGAGGTAGAACTCTTTGTCCCTGAGAGCTCCTGTAGTTACTTTGAGGAGCTCCTCCCCGAAACCGCCGTCTGCGTTCCGGTTTCTGAACCTGTAAAGATTTCAGAGAGAGCCCTATCTACAGGAGTCCTCCCGACGGGAATGGATAACCCTAAGGAGGAGCAGGCGCTTATAGTTGGTACTCCGTCGGGATACCTTCTCCTTGTCGGGTGTGCCCATCCCGGAATCGTTGAAATTGCTAAGAAAGCAGTTTCCCTTGTCGGAGAGGAACTATTCTTAATAGTTGGAGGATTTCACCTTTATAACTCCCCAAAAGAAGAGACAGAGAAAGTTGCTGAAGAGCTCCTTAATCTAACCCGTTTTGTAGCTCCCTGCCACTGCACGGGAGATGTAGGTATTGAAGTTTTTCGTCGCACCTTTGGGGATAGGTTCATAGAGGTTAAAGCCGGCGTGGAAATTCCTTTAGAGGAGGACGTTAATGTTTGACGTTTTGGCAGAGAGGGTTCAGTCGGCCATAGAAAAAATCGCCAGAAAGGGAAGGATTGATAAGGACACCTTAGAGAAGGGATTAAGGGAGATAAAGCTTGCTCTTTTAGAGGCGGACGTAAACTACAGGGTAGTTTCGGACTTCATTAAGGATGTTAGGGAAAAAGCCCTTGGGGCAGAAGTTGTAAAGGGGGTAAACCCTGCTCAACAGCTCGTAAAGATCGTTTACGATGAACTCGTAAAAGCCCTCGGGGGGGAGACTGCGAAGTTAGACCTTAAGGGAAAGCCATCCGTTATACTCCTCATCGGTCTTCAAGGATCCGGTAAAACGACAACTGCGGCAAAGCTGGGAGCGTACCTTAAAAAGCAGGGAAAAAGGGTTCTCCTTACCTCTGCCGACGTCTATAGGCCTGCTGCTATGCTTCAGCTCAAAAAGCTGGGGGATAGAGTCGGCATTCCCGTGTTCCTTATGGAGGAGGAGAAGGACGCCGTAAAGATTGCCGAAAAAGCCCTTGAGAAGGCAAGAAGTGAGGGTTACGACGTCCTCATAATTGACACTGCAGGAAGGCTTCACATTGATGAAGAGCTCCTTGAAGAAGCAAGGAGGATAAGGGAGAGGGTCAACCCCAACGAGACCCTCTTTGTCATTGATTCAATGACGGGACAGGAGTCTGTAAACATCGCCAAGGCCTTTAACGACGCCGTCGGCATGACGGGAATAGTCCTTACAAAGATGGACTCCGATGCCAGAGGCGGTGTCGCCCTTTCTGTGAAGGGAGTTACGGGGAAGCCGATTAAGTTCGCCGGGACAGGTGAAAAGATTGAAGACTTTGAACCCTTCCATCCAGATAGGGTAGCTTCAAGAATTCTCGGTATGGGGGATATCGTTTCCCTCGTTGAGAGGGCGCAGGAAGTTATTGACGAGAAGAAAGCACTTTCCTTACAGGAGAAGATACTTTCAGGCGAGTTTACCTTAGAGGACTTCCGTGAACAGCTGAGGATGATAAGGAAGCTTGGCCCCCTTCATCAGGTACTCAGCATGATACCGGGACTTGGAAGTCAAAAGATGTTAAAACAGCTCCAACAGGTCATAGATGAGAAAAAACTCAAGCGGATAGAGGCGATAATAAACTCTATGACCCCGGAGGAGAGGAGGAATCACGCAATCATCAACGCAAGTAGGAAGAGGAGAATCGCCAGAGGTAGCGGGACGACGGTTAAGGAAGTTGATGAGCTGTTAAGGCAGTTCGCTCAGGCTAAAATGGCAATGAAGCAGATGAGGAAGATGCAGAAGAAGCTGGCGAAAAAGAGAGGAAGGTTCCCCTTTCCCTTCTTTTAGGCTTGAACTAATTTGGTTTTGGAATAAAATACTGGTGCAAAACTTAAAGGTAGGAGGATTGCCTTGGTAAAGATAAGGCTTAAAAGGATGGGAAGGAAGAAGTTACCGATCTATAAGATCGTTGTTGCAGATGCAAGGGCTAAGAGGGACGGTAAGACAATAGACATTCTCGGAACTTACAACCCTAAGTCTAAGGAGCTCCAGCTTGACGTTGAAAAGGTAAAGGAGTGGCTGGCAAAGGGAGCTCAGCCTACGGATAGAGTCGCCTCCCTTATCAAGAAGGTAGTTCAGTAGGAGGAGAGGAATGTCTGCTTTAAAGGAGATGGTTGAGTGCGTTGCTAAGAGGCTTGTTGACAACCCTGATGCCGTTTCCGTAAACGTAACAGAGGGCGAGAGGACGGTTGTTATTGAGCTTAAGGTTGACCCCAAGGATCTCGGAAAGGTTATTGGTAGGCAGGGAAGAACCGCAAAGGCTTTAAGAACCCTCCTCTCTGCTGCTGCTACAAAGATGGGTAAGAGGGCTGTTCTTGAGATAATTGAGTAGCGGGAGCTCCCGCTACTCAAAGGTTTTCAACTTTGAGAAAACGCCCTCAACGTTCATTGTCGGCTCTATTTCAAAGTGGGTTATCTTGTAGTTTAAAAGGACGTTTCTGCTGCTGTAAGTTTGAGCTTTAAGGTTTAAGAGCATAGACTCCAGCCTTCTCACTATAATCTCAAAGTGTTCCCTCTCCTTGACGGTAAAAATGATTCCCACCTTATCGTCATCCAGCATAAACAGTGTATCGCTCGGCCTAATGTGTCTGTCTATGTAGGTAGCGATGTAGTTTACTATTGAGTGCCTGTCTGAGTCGGGAATGTTCCCCACGAGAGAAATCTTTATCCCTACTCCCATGAGGAGTTCGTCAACGGCGTATTTCATGCGCTCAATGAGCCTACGAACTCTCTGCTTTATGAACTTTTCCTTAGGTATATAGGATTCCTTATCAACGAGGGCCCTGTACTCCTCTATCTCTTCCTCAAGGAGCTTTATGGCGTACTCAACCTCTTCAAGTTTCCTTAAACTCTCCTGTAGTAACTTAAAGGCCTGCTTTATTAGAGTGCCGTATTCCACACTTCCCCCGTGCTTTTAATTAAGGTTACCGGCTAACGAAAAATTTGGTCTCTATCTGGAACTTTTGCCCAGTCCTCAAGGAACCTCTGGAGTCCCACGTCTGTTAAGGGGTGCTTTGCAAGTTGCTTTATCACTTTAAAGGGAATTGTTGCTATGTCTGCGCCTATTAAAGCAGCTTGGAGGACGTGCTGAGGGTGTCTTATGCTTGCAACTATAACTTCTGTCTCAAAGCCGTAGTTGTCGTAAATCTGAACAATTTGGGATATGAGCTCCATCCCGTCGTGTCCTATATCGTCAAGCCTTCCCACGAAAGGTGAGACGTAGTTTGCCCCTGCTTTAGCGGCGAGGATTGCTTGAAGGGGAGAGAATACGAGGGTAACGTTTGTTTTAATTCCTTCCTGAGAGAGTATCTTAACTGCCTTAAGTCCTTCTGTAGTCATTGGTATCTTGATAACAACGTTATCGCCAAGTTTAGAGAGTCTCCTTGCCTCATCAACCATTCCTTGAGTGTCAAGGCTTACCACTTCAAGGCTTACGGGGCCGGGGACGGTTTCTACTATCTCCTTTGCTACTTCAAGAAAAGGCCTTCCAGTTTTAGAGATGAGGGTCGGGTTTGTCGTTACTCCATCAACCATTCCCATTTCCATGGCAGCTCTTATCTCGTTGATGTCGGCGGTATCAATAAAAAACTTCATCCTACGACCTCCTGAGCCAGAGTTTTTATTACTTTTATAATTTCTCCGCTGAATAAGGTTTCAAACCCCAGTTTTCCCCGATTTACTAAGAAGATTAAGAAGCTAACCAAAAGAAGTATAACAAAAATCTCCCCGGTTCTCCCCGATTTCATTAATTTCAGGGAAAACCTCGGGTAGTACTTTGTGGTATACGGTATCCCTAAGGGGTTTAGGGCATCAAGGAGGAGGTGGGAGGCGTAGCCGAGGGTAAAGGACAGGAGGTAGATGCCAAGCTGTAGGTTAACAAAGTCCTTTGTCCAGAGGGATACGAGGAAGAGGATTATAGGAAGTGCGACATGGTGGGTTATCCCTCTGTGGCTGTTAAAGAGCGTTCTTTTAGAAGGGAAGGGAAGGCCTTTCTTAACGTCAACGTCCGGCAGTATACTGCCGGCTACGGCCGGGATGGCCGGAAGGTTAAAAAGGGCGGCTACAGCGATTGCTGCAAGGACGTGAGTTCCGGCTGTCATCCCAAGAGTTCCCTGATAAAGGGATTTTCGGCGATTTCGGTTTTTACGGTAGTCCTTGGCCCGTGTCCGGGGATTATTGTAGTATCGGGGTTAAGCCTGTTTAGCACCTTTACTATGGACTTTTTCAGGGTCGGAAAGTCGCTCATGGGTAGGTCGTAACGGCCGATACTTCCCTTAAAGATTAAGTCGCCGACTATAGCTACGTTTGCATCGGGAGAGAAGAGGACTATGCTTCCCGGTGAGTGTCCGGGGGCGTGGAAGACCTTAAAGGAGGTGTTCCCGAGCTCTATAACATCTCCTTCATCTACCGTTCTGTCCGGCTGAGGGGAGTACTCTGCCCCTGCGAGCTCTCCTACTTCGCTTTCTGTCCAGAAGTTTAAGTTCTCTGCTGCCAAAGGGTGCATTAGGAGCTCTGCATCCTTGAACCTTAGTTTTGCCCAAGCGTTTGCGGCGGTGTGGTCAGGGTGTTCGTGGGTATTGATGATGTACTTGACCTTTAAGTCGTAGCGGTTAACAACGTCCTCTATCTCTTCAACTGCTCTCCTATCTCCGGGGTCAACTATGGCAGCCTCTTTTGTTCCCTCATCCCATAGCAAAAGGGTGTTAACCAGAAAAGTTCCTGCCGGCACCGTTATTATCTTCATCGTTCTTCTCCTCTAAAACGATGTATTCTCCCATTTCCTCTAAGTCTATGTACTCGTTTGCTGCCTGAATGAGCTCCTTTGCGGTTATCGTCCTGAAAGAGATAACTTCAACTTTTATTCCCTTTGCCTTTAGGAAGTTTACAAGGTCAACGAAGTCTCCGTCACCGCTCATTAAGACAACTACGTCTATCTTGGCGTTTTCTGCCATGGCGATAGCGTCAATGGCTATTCCCATGTCCCAGTCTGCTTTATACTCTACCCTGTCCCAGTTGTAAAACTTCTTGGGCTCTTTTAGCTTTACCTCGTAGCCTATGTTCTTGAGGACGTAGATGAAGCTGTCCTGATTGACCCTGTCAAGGTTTATGAGGTATGCAATCGCCCTGTAAAGCCTCCTCCCCCTTACACCGATGTGTAAGAGTCTCTTAAAGTCCACCTTCTTCCTGAGGGTGTTCTTTGCGCCGTAGTAGATGTTCTGCATGTCAACGAAAACGGCGACGTTTAGGTGGGACTGCATGCTATCTCTGACCATAAGGTCGTAGGGTTTCACGTTCACCTCCTCCGTTGATGTCGCAGGCGTACCTGTTCCAGACGGCAAGGGGGGGCTCGCAGGCCTTTTCCTTTAGCTCTTGGAGAAAGAGGTTTAGGTCTTCTTGAGAGATTAAGGTCATTCCTATACCGTAGTTGGAAAGTGCAAATATTACCCCCTTCCCTACCGGCAAGGAGTTAACGGCTATGCAGTGTACTCCCTTGGACACCAGAAATTCTACAAGTTCAATACACTTTCCGTACTTAAAGTTTACTGCTGGGTTCTTTAACCTTTCCAAGATTTCTATTTTCCCGTTTCGCTTTTTAATGAGGAGGATTTCGGGACAGTCTCCAAACTTACCGCATACCCGATTCCCTTCTACCGGGATTGCGTATACGAACTCCTTTCTCTCCTCCGGTTCAAAGTGGATGATTATCTTCTCTATGAAGGGGACGTCCCGCTTTACCTTCTCTTCAAGCTCGTGGACGATGTTGTGGGCTCTCTCTAAGCTGTCCGTTGCGATGCAGACTTCTGCCTCTATAAAGCGGTAGCTGCCGGAGCTCCTTCCCGTTACAGATTTCACGGAGGTTATTAGGGGGTGTGATAGGAGTATTTCCTCTATCTTCTCTAAGGTCTCCCTGTCAAGGGAGGCATCAAGCAGAACCTTCAAGGCTTCAACCATTATCTCGTATCCAGAGTGGAAAATGAAGGTGACGACGATGAGGACGGCCAACTTTTCAGCTATTGGGTAGCCGGCGTAGTTACCGATGACACCGGCAAGGACTACGGTAGCAGAGAGCATGTCCGTTTTTATGTGTTCAGAGTCGGCTATGAGGCTCGGAGAGTTGAGCTCTTCACCCTTCTTCCTCTCGTATCGGGAAAAAAAGTAGGTAACAACGATAGTGACGAGTACTGCAACTACAGCAAGGGGTAGGTTTTTTATCTCCATTACTTGATCGCTGAAGAGGACGTCCCTTGCTATCTCGTAGCCGGCGAAGAATATAGCGAAGGCACTTGCAAGGGAAATGATATTCTCTACTTTGTAGAGGCCGTAGGGGAATTCCTTTAACTTCATGTTTGCAATTACAATGCCGGCGTAAACAGACAGGGCTGCAGCAAGGTCTGCTACCGAGTGGATACCGTCGGCTACCAACGATGCAGAGCCCGCGAGGAAACCGACCGTTATCTTCATGATAGAGAGGAAGAGGTTTAGGAGGACAGAGTACAGTGCTATCTGTCTCTTTTCCTTTACGATGTCCATTATTAAAACTCCGTGTCTCCTAAGATGGAGAAGTCTCTGAGCTCTCTCCTGTCCTTTTCAAGCTTCTCTTTGTACTTCTTCCACTCCTCAACTGCGCTGATGTCGTTACCGCTCTTTTTCGCTTTTGCAAGTCTAATCTTAACAAGTGCAGGGACGGGTATCATCTTTCCCATTATGAGGGCTTCACCGACGTTCAGAGAGGGAAGCTGTTCTACAAGGTCTGAGCTTAACGACTCTGAGGCCTGCTGAACGTGTCTCTGGTCTCCCGGCTCAACGAGCCTGAGGATTATCATGTTGTTTGCCTGAGAGAGGGCGTTTGAGTCAAGTGCCTTAGGCCTTTGAGTAACGAGACAGAGGCCGAGGCCAAACTTTCTTCCCTCCCTTGCTATCCTTGAAATCCAGTAGCGGGAACGGGTGTTTAGAGTTGAGGAGGCAAGTATGTGGGCTTCCTCAAGTACCATAAAGACGGGGAATTCAAGTCCTCCTCCTTCACCCCTTACGTGGGCTTTTCTCTTTTCAAGGATGTTCCTTAGAACGTGGCTTACGACGATGTCTGCGATTTTCTCGTCAACGTGGGAAAGGTCTATAACGTTGAGCTTGCCGAACTCTATCTGGTCTACGATGGGAGGGTGGAGGGTGTCAAAGAGTTCCCCGTAGAACTCCTGCATATCCTCAACCTTGTTTATTACGCCCGTTATGGACTTCCAGTCTTCTTTAAAGGCTTCATCGTTCCTGTAGGACTGGAGCTCCGCCGAAAGTCTTGCCCAGAAGTCTGAGGCCGGAGTCTCTCCGTTCCTTATCTCTTCTACCACCTGCTTGAAAGCCCTCCTTAAGTACCTGTCCTGTATGTAGGCGCTGTCATCAACGTTTGCAAAAATCCTGAACTCGTGGTAGCTAAGCCTTGTGGGGTTTAAGAGGACGTCTATCCGCCTTACGGCAGGTTTCCCGTTTTTATTAAAGGAGAAGTTCACGTACTCTCCGTGCATGTCAAAGACTAAGACAGTCCCGTCCCTTTCAAGGAGTCCTTCTATAATCACGGAGACGGTATTTGACTTCCCTCCTCCTGTAACGGCTAAGATGGCAAGGTGTCTGCTCACTATGCTGTCTATGTCAAGGTAAACGTTAACGTCGCTCCTTGTTAGGAGGTGACCTATGTGGATCTTTCCCTCGTCCTCTTTTCCAAAGACCTTCTCAAGGGTTTGGCGGGAGGCCGGGTAGATTTGGGTTCCCGGCTCAGGGGGAACTCTGGGGATAAACATCTTCCTATCTACATCCCCTAAGAGGGAAATCTTTCCTCTGAAGAAGGAGTCCTTCCCAGTTAGCTTCCTTAACTGCTCTATGTCCTCCGGGTCAAGGTCCTCAGTTAGTTTCCTGTTAACCCTCCTTATCTCCTTGATAAATCCGAGAACCCTGTGGCCTTCGTAAGGGAGCTCTACGTAATCGCCAAGCTGAACGTTATTTGAACTTATAAACTCTACCTCCCTCGTTGTAGGCTCTCCCACTGCAAAGCCGATAGGTTGTGCCATCGTTACCTCCCAAAAATAAGTTAACTATTAAAATAGTGGCATTAAAAGTTTAAAGGAGGAAAGGATGTCGGTGCTGGTTGAGTTTTCCATGTTCCCTACCGATAAAGGAGAGAGCGTAAGCGCTTACGTGTCAAGAATCATAAAGATGATAGACGAGAGCGGTGTTCCCTACAAGCTCACTCCCATGGGAACTGTTTTTGAAACGGAGACTATTGAGGAAGCCCTTGACGTCATCAGGAAGGCCTACCGGGAACTTGAACCCGACTGTAACAGGGTTTACTCCGTTGTAAAGTTTGACATTCGGAAGGGAAGGAAGAACAGGCTCGTCCAAAAGATAAAATCCGTTGAAGCAAAGCTCGGCAAGGAAGTTAGCAAGTAGTTTTCCTTTTCCTATATTTATTACTGGCTGGCGGAGCAGGACGAGGGGTCGCTCGGGGAGCTCTCCCCGAGAGGAAAGTCCGGGCTCCACAGGGCAGGGAGCCGGCGTTGAGCCGGGCAGGGGCAACCCTGCGGAAAGGGCCACAGAGAGCAGACCGCCACCTATAAGGTGGTAAGGGTGAAAGGGTGGTGTAAGAGACCACCGCCCTTTCCCGCAAGGGAAAGGGGCACGGCAACCCCCTCCCGGAGCAAGGCTAAATAGGCTGGCGCTTGAGGGTGGCCCGCCCGATGCCAGCGGGTAAGCCGCACAGATAAATGACCCCGTAAAACAGAACCCGGCTTACGTTCCTGCTCCGCCGTTTAACCGGCGATAACCTTTACGTAGACTTTACGGGTTCTCGGGCCGTCAAACTCGCAGAAGAAAATTCCCTGCCACGTTCCAAGTAGAAGCCTTCCGTCCTGAACGATAACCGTTTCGCTACACCCTATCAGCGAAGATTTTATGTGAGCTGCAGAATTACCTTCGGCGTGTTCGTAAAAAGACTCTCTCCAAGGGATGAGTTTGTCCAGCATCGTTTTAATGTCCTTCTTTACTGTGGGGTCGGCGTTCTCGTTGATCGTTACTGCGGCAGTTGTGTGGGGAACGTAAATAACACAGATGCCGTTCTTGACGCCGGACTGAAGGATTACGCTCTCAACCTGTCTTGTAATGTCAACGAACTGGGTTCTTCCCGTTGTCTTAAGAGAGATCTCGTAGACCATAACAACCCCTCCGTGGTTTTTTTATACGTTTTCACCGACGACCCAGTTGTCTATAAGCCTTGCGTTACCCACAAAAACGGCAAGTGCTATGAGGGTTCCCTCTTTTATTTCATCAACAGGTTTAAAAGTTTCCGGGTCAACGATTTCTATGTAGTCAATGGCCTTTACGTGGGGGTGTGAGAGTATGAGCTCCTCCATCCTTGACTTTATGACTTCCGGGTCTCTCTCCCCCTTTTCAAAGAGCTCCTTGGCAAGTTTGAGGGCCCTGTAAAGGGACGTTGCAGATTCCCTTTCCTCGGGAGAAAGGTAGACGTTACGGGAGCTCATTGCAAGGCCGTCCTTTTCTCTAACTATGGGACAGCCTATAACTTCAACGTCAAAGTTTAAGTCCTTTACCAACCTTTCTATCACCTTTAACTGCTGGAAGTCTTTCTTACCGAAGTAGGCCCTGTGGGGCTTAACGATGTTGAAGAGCTTTGTCACAACCGTTGCAACACCCCTAAAGTGTCCCGGCCTCTTTGCCCCGCAGAGGACTTCTGTAATTCCCTCCACTTCAACGTAGGTGGAATACCCCGGCGGGTACATCTCAGAAACTTCAGGGACGAATAGGTAGTCCACCCCCTTTTCCTGTGCGATTTTCCTGTCCCTTTCTAAGTCCCTCGGGTACCTCTCAAAGTCTTCTCCCGGCGCAAACTGAACCGGGTTGACAAAGATACTCATAACGACTACGTCGTTCTCCCTTCGGGCGCACTCCACTAAGCTCATATGGCCGTCGTGGAGGTAACCCATCGTAGGGACAAAGCCTATCGTCTTTCCCGTTTTCCTCAGGGATTCAGATATTGACTGCATTTCTTTTATGCTTTTTACGACTCTCATTCTTCCCTCTCTGCTATTAGCTTTCCCTTTACTATTCCGACTCCAAGAAGGATAACAGTTGCAGAGTAGTATATCCAGAGGAGTGAAACGATTAGTGCGGCAAAAGAACCATATAGGATGTTTACCTTGGATACGTTGAGTATGAACCACACAAAAACTTTCTCAAAAATTAGCAAAACCGTGAATACGAAGGAAGAGATCTTAACTATAAAGCTAAAGGGAACGCTGACCGGGAGCATAAAGTAGTAAGTGCTTACTAATATTGTAAAGAGTAGGATAGGAACGAGGAGGGACGATAGAAATGAGAGGACTGGTAACTGCGGAAGTAAGATGGCTATGGCGTACTTGGTTATGTAGAAGATAAAGAGCAGTATCCAGAGGAAAAATATGGCGAGGATGATGGCTAAGTTTTTATACAGGAAGTTTGAGGGACTCTCTACCTTTAGAATTTCACAGAAGGACTCCTCTAAGGAGAGAAAGATTCCCCTTGAAAACCACAGCATAAAGAGGGCTGCCGTTCCGCTTATAATGCCGGAGTTGCCTATGAGCTCCTCTATCCTCAGGAAAATGGGTTTTAGCGGGGAGCTTAGGAGCTCCGCCGGTATGAGGTCTCGGAAGTTTACGTGGAGAATTGTCATTCCTAAGAAGAATAGGAATATAAAGAGAGGTATGACAGACATAATGGTGTAGTAGGCTATTGACGCTGCGTAGAAGGGGTAATTACTCTCAAAGAGGTCGCAGGTAGCGTATAGGGTGAGCCTGAAAAAGGAATCCTTCTTCAGGAATTTCCTGCAAACCATTAAGCACTAAGTTCCCTTCCCTTTAATTTAAAGCTACGCCCGCTACTGGGCGTAGCTGTGAAGGCCGGGGATTATCAGGTTAACGCCGTAGTAGGTAAAGATTACGCTTAAAAAACCTATTATTGTGAAGTAAGCAAGAGGTTTACCGGAGAGACCCTTAATGTAACGGGCATGGAGGTAGGCCGCGTAGACGAGCCACGTAATTAAAGACCACGTCTCCTTTGGATCCCAAGACCAGTAACCGCCCCAAGCGTACTTAGCCCACACAGCGCCGAGGATAATCCCTACCGTTAAGAAGACGAACCCGACAGCGACGGACTGGTACATTATTTGTTCCATTGTCTCAACTGAGGGGAAGATCTTTGTTATACCGTAACGCTTTAAAATGTAGAGGAAGGCGCAGAATACGGCAGCAACAACTGCCGAGATGGCAAGGTAGAAGAGAACCTTTTCCCTGTAAGCCGAGTATATGATGAAGAAGAAAATGAACCACGTTGTAACGAACACGACTGCCCAGTCCCTCTTATTTGTATCTTCCCTCTTTGCAAAGTAAGCGTAAGCTACTCCTGCACTAACGGCGGCTGCGGCGTAACCGATAAAGGTCGTAACGACGTGGAAGAGGAGCCAGTTACTCTGTAGAGCGGGAACTAACGGCTGGGCTTCTGGGTTAAAGCCGAGTATCTGGGTTGAGAGCTCCCCAATAAGCGCTAAAGGAACAACGAACATACCGAAAGCTTTATTCTTATACTTCCACTCAAAGAGAAGGTATAGTAAAACTGCAGTCCATCCAAAGAGCATTAGGGACTCGTACATGTTTGTAAAGGGAGCGTACTTGTAAAAGGCCAGCCAGTCGGAAACCATGTTTACCTTTGCCTTCTCTATTCCCCTGAAGACGAAGGCCGCTCCTTGGATGAGGACTCCCAACCAGCCTGCAAGGGTTGCAAGTTTTCCTGACCAAGAGGTTTTTGAGAAGGTGTGTATAGTGTAGAAGAGAAATGCGAAGAAAAAGGCTACCATCCCGGCGTTAAAGAGGGTTACGGAGCTAACCATGACTATTCCTCCCTACGGGTATTTGGACAGTATGAAGACTTGACAGCCCGTAGGACTTCTTCAAGCTCCCCTGCAAGGCCTTCCGTTCCCTTGTTGGTGAGTCCTCCGATTACGAGCCTTACTCTCCTTTCCCCCTTCTTCTCAACTCTTGCCCAGATCCTCCTGTGGGGAATAAAGAAGGCAACTATTAAACCGGCTATCAATATAGTGCTTCCTACCCAGACTATCCAAGTTCCGGGGTCTTTTGAAACCTGTAGTCCTGTGTAGAACACCGGCTTAAAGTCAACAACGGCAAAGGCCACGTCTGTCTTTGGGACTTTATAGAAAGCAAAGGGTTTTATTATTCCCTTCTCTATTTTCCCGTCCTGAATGAGCTCAATGCCCATTGTCATCGTTCTACCGTCCAAGCTGACGATTCTTAAGTACGTTCCTTCACCAAACTTTATAGGTTGTCCAAAAGCAACACTTACGGTTTCACTCCTGTTACCTTTTTTTACGTGGAACGTAACCTCTCCCTGACCGTAGCTTGCTTGGTAGAAGTAGATACCCTTATACTTGAGGGGATCGTTGACCCTTATTTTCTTCCTTAAGACCTCCTTGCCGTTCTCTATTACGGAGAGGTCTGATATGTAGGCCTTAGGCATTCCGGAAGGGTAGAAGTCTATCGTAAACTTGTTGCATTTCACGTAAAATGGCAGTTCTACTATCTTCGGCCCGCTAAAAAAGCTTACTAAGTTGCTTGAAGTTCCTTCGGAAAGGTTCATGTAACCTCTGTACCCGAAGATGGCGGTAACAAGGCCTCCTATGAGAACTATGAGAACGCCGAGGTGGACGATATAGACTCCGAATCGGGCAAAGACGTTCTTGTCTGCAAAAATGTGGGTTTGGCTTTCATCCTGCAGGGGAAGTTCAACGGAGTACTTGAGCTTTTTTAACGTTTCGGTGATTGTCTCTACTATCTCTTCTACCCTTCCTTCAAGGGTGATGGAGTGAGATACTTTCAGGCTCTTTTCTGAGCCCTCGGGAAACGTCTTGCGGGGCTGTTTAGCAACTTTCCATATCTTGGGAAGCCTCTTAATTGAACAGACGATAAGGTTTATACCCAACAGGGTTAAAAGGAGTATGTACCACCACGAGTGATAGACGTCTGTAAAACCTAAGAACTTGAAGATTTTGTAAGTGGTTTCTCCGTACTCTCTCAGGTATTTGTCTGGATCCTGCTGTTGTTCTATTATCGTTCCGATAATGGAGGTAACGGCGAGGGTTAGGAGTAGGACTATTGCGAGCTTAACGGAGCTGAAAAAATCGTATACCTTCCTGAGCATTGTTACTCCTTTGCTGTCTGTGTTCTCGCACTTCTGGTTATTTAATCAAAGTGGCTCTGAAAAGTCAAGGATTTCAAACTCTAACGGTTCGTAAAGGAAGATGTCAAAGGGGTTTTGAATTTCTCTGTCGCTCATTATAAGGGTGAAGAGAGCTCTCTCGCCGTAACCTTCTATCCCGAGAACGTTAGCTCCTCCCGACGTGGCGAGCTTGAAAAGTTCCCTCAGAGGCACTCTCCCTTCAAGGCGGTAGTAGGTAACCTTTATCTCCTCTACAACCGAAAGGGATAGGTTGGTGCTTAGGCCGTCTGTCCCGATTCCCACTTTCTCGTAGCCTATGAGGTGTTCAACGTCCGGGAAACCCGTTTTAAGGTGGATGTTACTCCTCGGGCAGAGGACGATTGAAGCACCTTTTTCCATCAGCCTGTCAAGCTCTTTGCGGGAGAGGTTCGTGCAGTGAACGGCTATGGTTAGCTCGTTTAGAGCTCCGGCCTTTTCAAGGTAGTCGGTTACGTTCTCTGCTCTTACCTTTTCATACCTTTTCCTTCCTATGGCCGGGTAGACTAACTTCTCAAAGCGGTTCTCCTTTCCCTTTACAAAGAGCTCCTCATCGGCGGTCTCGCCAAGGTGAACCTGAAACTTGTAGCCCCTTTCAGAGGCGTCCCTTGCTATTTTCTTAATGAGCTCAAAGGAGACCGAGTAGATTGAGTGGATAGATACCGGAGGAGAAAGGCTTTGAACGTCCCTGTCCTTTCCGATTACTTCAAGGAAAGGAATGACCCTCGGTAGACCGACTTCCTCAGACAGAATCCTTGAGATACCGAAAGAGGAAATGTCACCGACAAAGGCAACTCCCCACCTCTTTAGTTCCTTTATGCCCTTAAAGAAAGCTTCTCTGAGCTCTTCTTCTGTAAAGGTCTGCCTTTTGCCTATGATGAAGAGTAGCCAGTCAAAGAAGTTGTTGAACCTGTCGGGGCTAAAGTTTACCTTTGAGAGCTCCAGATGGGTGTGGGCGTTAACGAAAGGGGGGAAAAGAGCTCCTTTAAAGGAAAGTTCTTTCTGAAAATCCCCTGTAGGTTTCCTCCTGTAGTAGCCGGCTATTTTGCCCCTTTCAACTACTATCCAGCCATTTTTAAAGGTCTCGCCGTTGGGTTTAACTACCCAGTTGGCATTTA
>QNYI01000020.1 GCA_003978805.1 Desulfurobacterium sp. | reverse complement strand
TTTTTTATGGCCTCCATGACTTTCTGGATGTCCTTTAAAAGGAGCTCCCCCGCCTGCTTTATCTGGAGGGCAAAGGCAGTGTCAAGCATGTCAGAGGAGGTCATTCCGAAGTGGAGGTACTTGGCCTCTTCTCCCACCACCTCCCTTATGTAGGTAAGGAAGGCTATAACGTCGTGGTTTGTGACCGCCTCTATCTCGTTGATTCTCTTAATGTCAAACTCTTTCTTTCCTTCAAGGAAAGGTTTAACTTTCTCCTTTATCTTTTCTACCGCCTCCTTAGGGACTTTCCCCAGCTCTGCCCAGCTTTCTGCAACTGCGACTTCAACCTTTAACCAGTTCCTAAGCTTATTCTGCTCGTCCCAGATAGCGCCCATTTCGGGGAGGGTATATCTCGGTATCATTTCAAACCTCCAAAAAATTTTGCGAGATTTTAACCTACTTCCTTCTCTACTACCTTAAGTTCTGTTTTTTCCCTCAAGGCCTGTAGAAAGAGCTTAAAATCCTCAGGCAAGGGAGCTCTCACAGAAACCGCCTTCTTTAGTATCGGGTGGGGAAATTCTAGTTTTTCAGCGTGGAGGAGTATTCTCGGTGCAAATAGGTGAATCTCCTCCTTCCACTTCCTCTTCCAGTAGTTAAACTCACCGAGGATAGGGTGGTTTATGAAGGAAAGGTGTCTCCTTATCTGGTGCTTCCTCCCGGTCGGTATTTCAACTTCAAGGAGGGAAATTCCCCTGAACTCCTCTAAAACTTTAAAGAGCGTTTCTGATGGCTTTCCGTCAAGGGGGACGTTTACTCTTCCTCTTTCTTTTTTAAAGTTTCCTGCAACGCGGCAGAGGTAGGTTTTTCTCACTCTTTTCCTTCTAAAGAGCTCCTTGAACTCCTCAAAAACTTCCTTTCTTTTTGCAACTATCAGAGCTCCGCTTGTCTGTTTGTCAAGCCTGTGGACAACTGTGTAGTTTCTGTCCTCTTCTCTCAGGATCTCCTCAACGTTCGGAGCATCTTTATTGCTGTTTATAAAGGGCGGTTTGTTGATTATGAGAATGTATTCGTCCTCGTAGAGTTTTTTCGGCCTTTTTTCCTGAAAGAGAAGATGGTTTAGCGGAACGTAGACTAAACTTTTTGGTTTTACTTTCCGCCGGTAAAAGGGTTCTTTAAGTCCGTTTACGGAGCACAGCCCTTCATTTATCAACTTTTTAGCCTTTTTCTTGCTGGATGTAACCGTAGAGACGCACTCTACAAGCGTCTGTTCCTTTTCAACCCTCAGTTTAAAGAGCTCTACCATTTTCCTCTCCTTCCCGCAAATTTTACATTACTTGAACTTATAGATAAATTAAATTAATGCGATAGTTGACTTAGCCAGTTTCTATAGTTAAGTTTAAATCTTGAAAATGGTTTAGAGGAGGGAGAGATGGCTCTCGTTGGACAGAAAGCCCCCGAGTTTGAACTTCAGGCCTACGACCCAAACACAGACAGCTACACAACCGTAAAGCTTTCTGACTACGTTCCAAACAGTGAAGGGAAGTTCCTCGTTGTCTGCTTTTATCCAGCAGACTTTACTTTCGTCTGACCTACGGAGCTGGCTGCGGTCGCAGCCAAGTATGAAGAGATTAAAGCCCGGGGAGCTGATGTAATCGCAATTTCCACGGACACCGTTTTCAGCCACCAGATTTTCTGTAAGGTTGAACCTCTAATGAAGGACGTTAAGTTCCTCCTTGCTGCCGACCCGACCGGAGAGACTGCGAGGAAGTACGGCGTTTACATTGAAGAGGCCGGACTTGCAAGGAGAGGAAGGTTTATCATCAATCCCGACGGTGTTATAGTTGCTGAAGAGGTTCTTAACCCGCCTGTCGGTAGGAATGTTAACGAGCTCTTAAGACAGCTTGATGCTTGGAAGTACGTGTATGAGCATCCGGATGAAGCCTGCCCAGCTAACTGGAGGCCGGGTAAAAAGACTCTCAAACCCGGTCCCGATATTGCAGGAAGGGTCGGGGAAGTTGTTACTGTGGAAGAGCTCCTATCTTAAACCTAACGCCCCGTTCTCGGGGCGGGTTTCTTAATTACTAAAAAGAAGAACTCCGCCCGTCTCCTCGTCTTTTTGTTAAAACACCTAACCCCTATCCTCGTTTTAAGTTTCTTGACCTTCACCGGAAAAGGGGTTTCAACCTTGTTGCCCCTCTTTTCTGCTTTAATCCAGCCGTTTCCTGAGGTGTATATCTGACAGTTCTCGTAGTTCTTTAGGTCTTCTACTGTAAATGAAATTTTGACGGGGTTCTCCTTTAAAAGTCCCACATCGGGACTGTGGTTCACAACCGGGAGAGGTTCCACTTTAAGGTTTTGTAGAAATCTCTTAAAGCTTGATAGTGAACCGACAACGGCCATTCTGGGAATGGGGCTCTCTTTTCCGCTGTAACTCCCCCTGTCCTGAGAGAGTAGGAGCTTATACCTCTTCTTGAAAAAAGAGAGGCTTACCCTGTCGTAACTCCCGTAGGGGAAGGCAAGGAACTCAGGTTCCTCTTTAAGGAGCTCCTTAAACCTTTTCCTTGAGAGTTCTTCTTCCCTCTCTAAAACCCTTAGGTAGCGCTCTCGGGGGAGTCTTGCCCTTAGAACTGCCAAGTCGGGGTGACTGTAAAGGTGGTTTCCAAACTCTGCGAGGCCAGAAAGCTGTAGTTCCTTTAACTCCTCTTTCGTTAAAAAGTCCGGATACCTTCCTACCGCCTCTAAGTATAGAAAGACTGTGAAGGGAAAGCCATACTCCTTTAGTACCTTAAAGGCTTTCATTGTCGTTTTATAGCCGTCGTCAATCGTTATTACTACAGTCTTGGGGGGAATAGGTTTTCCGGAGGAAACGATGTTGTAAAGTTCTTTTAAGTGTATTACGTTGTAGCCGTTCTCCTTCAGGTATTCCATCTGTCTCCTAAAGTCCTTTAAGGAGACGGAGGTGGAGGGGTATCTTTCGTCTCCGAAGCGGTGGTAGATTAGAATCGTTGCAAAGTTATCTGTTGCGAGGAGCTTTTTCGGCAAGAACAAAAGTGCTACTGTCAAAACGAGTAAAGCCGTTTTTCTTAATGACATTTTTTAGTAACCTCACATACTCGTTCCTTAAGGTTGAGTACTTTTCAAGGGCTTCAACCAAGGTGTACACGTCGGCACCTTTCTCCCTTGCCTTCCTGAACTCCTTGTAAGCCCAGCCTACGTTAATATTGTATATGTAGTCCTTGACCGACTGGTATAGGTTATCGTAAACCTTTAAGCAGACGTCGCTTCCTGTGGCTTTTATGCACCTGCTCTTTTCCTTTATCGCGTACATTCCAAAGGCGTTGTTTGCCTCTGTAAAGAACCTTGAAGTTCCCCAACCGCTTTCAACGGCAGCCTGAGCCAGAACGAGGCTTACGGGAACGG
Organism: Desulfurobacterium sp.; assembly: GCA_003978805.1. Lineage (GTDB taxonomy): Bacteria > Aquificota > Aquificia > Desulfurobacteriales > Desulfurobacteriaceae > Phorcysia. The sequence goes on along the minus strand of QNYI01000020.1, from coordinate 14,271 downwards.
CGTCCACTTTCCTTAGGAGTTCCCGAAGGGATGATGCTTTATACTTTCTAAGGAGCTCCTCTAATTTCCTCCTCTCTTCCGGGGAGAGCTCTTTCTTCTTTGATACGGAAATAACAAACTCTCTCTCCTTGAGAACCTCTTGATTGGCCTTTACTATGAGGGGAAGCATTATTTCAACGAATTTTCTCTTCCTTTCTTCAAGGCTCAGATCCCTTAGCGAGACCTTTGAGGGAAAAGCCTCCGAGACGGTTCGGGGAACTTCTACGCCCTGCTCACTTTCTTTACACGTTAAAGTTCCTCTGGAGTTTATGAAGGAGACTATCAGTATTCCTGCTATTAAAATCCAGACCTTGTGTTTCACTCAACCTCCTAATCTGCGGGTTTGCTAACCGCAAATTTAACTCGTTTGTTATACTATGATTATCTCTACCTTAGGAGGTTTTGCATGTCTGCAATTAGAATTACGACGCCTATTGACGAGAGTGTAGTTGAAAACCTCAAGGCCGGAGATCTCGTTCTCATTTCCGGCGTCATCTACACCGCAAGGGATGCCGCCCATAAGCGTATGGTAGAGGCGCTGGAAAGGGGAGAGGAACTCCCCTTTGACCTTAGGGGACAGGTAATCTACTACGCTGGCCCAGCACCGGCCAGACCGGGGAAACCGATAGGTTCTGTAGGGCCGACGACGAGCTACAGGATGGATCCTTACGCGCCGAAACTCTTAGAGGCGGGATTGAAAGGAATGATAGGAAAGGGTTCAAGGAGTAGAGAGGTCATTGAGGCGATAAAGAAGTTTAAAGGGGTCTACTTTGGAGCCGTTGGGGGAGCAGCTGCTTACCTTGCAAGGTGTGTAAAGTCTGCCGAAATCATTGCCTATGAAGACCTTGGCCCTGAGGCTGTCAGGAGGTTGGTGGTTGAGGATTTCCCTGCTTTTGTGATTAACGATATCCACGGTAACGACCTCTACAGGATGGGAAGGTGCAAGTACATAGAGGTAGAAAACCCCGCCCTCTTTGGATGTTAACATTTTGTTAACATCGTGCTATAATAGCACTGCTTTTTAGCTTAGTTACTCCTGCGAGAGTAAAGGAGAGTGCCTTGGGAATATACTTGGTTCTCTTCGTCTTCTTTCTCATAGCGATTGTTATAGCAGTCTTAGTCCCGAACGTAAACCTTCTGACGAACAAGTTCTTAAAATTAGACAGGAACGTCGCCGAAAAGTACGAGCCTTACGAGTGTGGGATACCGAAAACTTACCCTTTAAACAGGAGATACTTCGCTATCTTTTACCTGTTGGCTCTCGTATTTTTGCTGTTTGATATTGAGACGGTTTTCCTCTTCCCTTGGGCTGTCTCCTTCAGGGAGCTCGGCCTTCTCGGCTTTGTGGAGGCCTTCATCTTTATAGCTATCCTTTTGGTCGGTTTCTTCTACGCCCTTGCCAAGGGAGTTTTAAAATGGGACTAAAGAACGGGGTTTTCTTGGCAAAACTTCAGGACCTTATAAACTGGGGTAGAAAGGGGGCCCTCTGGCCTTTGGCCTTTGCTACCGCCTGTTGCGGGATAGAGATGATGGCCGCTGCGGCTTCCCGTTACGACTTTGACCGTTTCGGAGTTATTTTCAGGAATACTCCGAGGCAGTGTGACCTCCTGATAATGTGCGGGACGATAAGCAGGAAGATGGCTCCCATTATAAAGAGGCTCTGGGATCAGATGCCGAACCCGAAGTGGGCTATAGCTATCGGTAGTTGTGCAATCAGCGGGAACATCTTTCAGACCTACTCTACGCTACGGGGCCTTGACTGTATAGTCCCCGTTGACGTCTACGTTCCCGGCTGTGCTCCAAAGCCGGAGGCCTTTTACGAGGCGCTCCTGATGCTTCAAGAGAAAATAAAGAAAGAAAAGCCTTTAGCGGTGGAAGATGAAGTACGTAACTCCTGAGCTCATTGAAAAGCTTAAGTCCACCTTCCCGAAGGCCGTTGAGTCGGTAGGAGAGTTTAGGCAGGAGGTAACCGTTACAGTAAAGAAGGAGTTTTTGATTGACTTTATGAGGTTCTTGAAGGTGGATAAGGACTTTCAGATGGATATGCTCGTTGACCTTACTGCCGTTGACTATCCAGAAAGGAATCCCCGCTTTGTCGTTGTTTACCACCTCCGTTCCCTCTCTAAGAGGCACAACTTGAGGGTTAAGTGTTGGGCTGAAGGGGAGGAGCTCCCCTCCGTCGTTGACATCTGGAAGACTGCTGAGTGGACTGAGAGGGAAGTGTATGAGATGTTCGGTATAAGGTTTTTAGGGAGGGAGCTTAAGAAACTGCTCCTCCCGCAGAGGTATCCCTACTTCCCACTGAGGAAGGACTTCCCTCTGGAAGGTTACGAGGAACCTTGTGAAGTTTGGGACTGGGAGTAGGTGGATGGGTAAAGAGAAGGCAGACCTCGTTTTAAATATGGGGCCTCAGCACCCTTCAACCCACGGAGTTTTAAGGTTAATCCTTGAGCTGAAAGGGGAAAAGATAGTCAACGCCGATACGGTGATAGGTTACGTTCACCGGGGTGTTGAGAAGCTGGCTGAGAACAGGAAGTACCTTCAGGTCTTACCCGTTTTTGACAGGGTTGACTACGTCTCTGCAAGCTCCAACGAGTTGGGTTTTGTCCTTGCGGTGGAGAAACTACTCGGTATAGAGAAGGAGGTTCCCGAGAGGGCTCAGTACTTAAGGGTCATTATGGCCGAGCTTACGAGGATCTCCTCTCACCTCTTGTGGCTCGGTACCCACGCCCTTGAGCTCGGTGCAATGAGCGTCTTCCTCTACGCCTTCAGGGAGAGGGAAAAGGTACTTGACCTCTTTGAGGAGATAGCCGGCGGAAGGCTTCACACCGGTTACATGCGGATAGGAGGCGTTGCTTGCGATGCAACACCCAAGTTCCTTGAAGAGCTTAGGGATTTCCTGAACTTTTTCCCGAAAAAGATTGATGAGTACGAGACCCTCTTGACGGAGAACAGGATTTGGCTCTCACGGACTAAAGGCGTAGGGGTGATAGATAAAGAGACGGCAGTAAACTGGGGTATAACGGGGCCCACTTTAAGGGCAGCCGGTTGCGACTACGATGTAAGGAAGTACTACCCTTACTGCGTTTACGACCGCCTTGACTTTGAAGTTCCCGTCTTTGACGGCGGTGACGTTTACGACCGTTACCGGGTCAGAATGGAGGAGATGAGACAATCTGTCAGGATAATAGAGCAGTGTCTTGAGCAGATGCCGGAGGGAGCGGTTAAGATTGATGACCCGCAGGTTATTCTTCCTCCGAAGCAGGACGTTTACAACACGATGGTAGGCCTTATCCAGCACTTTGAGCTCGTTATCCACGGGATAAAGCCTCCCCCCGGCGAGGTTTACGCCGCCGTTGAAGGGCCCCGGGGAGAGCTCGGCTACTACATAGTTAGCGACGGTTCGGATAAACCTTACAGGCTGAGGATAAGGCCTCCTTCTCTTATAAACATCGCCATAATGCCGGAGCTCCTTAAAGGCCACTACGTTGCAGACGTTATTTCAATAATCGGTAGCTTAGACCCCCTTATGGGAGAAGTTGACAGATGACGTTGGAAGAGTTCAGGGAAGAGGTTAGAAAGCTTAAAAGGAGCAATAGGTATCCTGCCGATAGGTCTTACATACTTCCGGCTCTCTGGATTGCCGAGAAGAGTTTCCCAGCAATTACCCACGATATTATGAAGGTTATAGCCGAGGAGCTCGGCGTTAGGCCTGTTGAAGTTGAAGAGGTTGCCGAGTTTTACGCTATGTTCCATACAAAACCCAAGGGAAAGTACATTATAAGGGTTTGCACCAATCTCTCCTGTATGCTCAACAAGGGTGAGGAGCTCCTTGCGAGGTTCTCTGACCTCCTCGGAATCTCGCCGGGGGAGACTACCGATGATGGTCTCTTTACCCTTGAAGTTTCCGAGTGTATGGGGCTGTGCGACGGAGCTCCTGCAGTAACAGTTAACGAGGAGAGGTTTTTAAAGGTAACTCCTGAACAGGTTCCGGAGATACTGAAGAAATTTGGCTGGAAGGGCTAAGGATGGAGAAGCTTCTTTTGAGGAACGTTGATAAGGAGAACTCGCATACCATAGAGGTTTACCTGAGAAGTGGTGGCTATCAGGCTTTAAGGAAAGCTTTAAAGGAAATGTCCCCTGAGGACGTTATTGAGGAGGTGAAGGAGAGCGGACTCAGGGGAAGGGGTGGTGCAGGCTTTCCTACGGGGTTAAAGTGGGAGTTTGCCGCCGCCGACGTGAAGGAGCCCAAGTTCTTCGTCTGTAACGCCGATGAAGGTGAACCCTGCACTTTCAAGGACAGGGTGATAATTGAAAAAGACCCCCACGCCCTTATAGAGGGAATGTTAATCGGCGCTTACGCTACCGGTTGTCGCTACGGTTATATCTACCTGCGTGGCGAGTACCCCATAGGGAAGAGAATCTTAGAGAGGGCAATAGCTGAGGCCTACGAGAAGGGTTTCCTCGGCGAGAATATCCTCGGGACGGACTTTTCCTTTGACCTCTACGTTCACTCTGGAGCCGGCGCCTACATATGCGGAGAAGAGACGGCGCTTATAGACTCGCTGGAAGGTAGACGAGGAGAGCCGAGGATAAAACCCCCTTTCCCAGTTAACGCCGGTTACCTCTGGCAACCTACCGTTGTCAACAACGTTGAGACCCTCGCCAACATTCCCTTAATCGTTGAGAGGGGAGGAAAGTGGTACTCCGGAATAGGCTCTCCGGACTGTCCGGGTCCGAAGCTCTATGCGGTTAGCGGTAAGGTGAAGAAGCCGGGAGTTTACGAACTGCCTATGGGGACTCCCCTTTCTGAAATTATCTACGAGCACGCCGGCGGTATTGTCGGCGACAGGAAGCTAAAGGCGGTATTCCCCGGTGGCGCTTCAAGTAGTGTCCTGACCCCTGAGGAGATAGACGTTCCTATGGACTTTCCCTCCTTGGCAAAGGCCGGAACGATGCTCGGTTCTGGCGCTGTGATGGTTCTTGACGAGACCGACTGTATCGTGAAGACAGCCTTGAGGCTCATAGAGTTTTTCCGTCACGAGTCCTGTGGTAAGTGTGTCCCTTGCAGGGAGGGAACGGACTGGCTCGTGAGGATAGTGAGGAGGATAGAGGAGGGACAGGGAACCGAATCAGACCTTGACGTTATCCTCTCGGTTTCTGAGACTATGGAGAACTCCTTCTGCGGTCTCGGGATGGCCGCCCACAACCCGGTTGCATCAACGGTCAAGAAGTTCAGGGAGGAGTTCTTAAGGCACATTAAACTTGGAAGATGTCCCTTTAGGAGTGGGTAATGGACAGCTTCAGGATAGTTATAGACGGTAAAGAGTGTGAGGCCTATCCGGGAGAGACGGTTCTTCAGGTTGCAGAGAGGAACGGGATAATCATTCCCGTTTTCTGCTACCACAAGGAGCTCCGCCCGGAGGGTGCCTGTAGGGTCTGTCTCGTGGAAGTGGAAGGAGCTCCCCGTTTAGCTACTGCCTGCACCCTTAAGGCGATGCCCAACATGGTTGTAAGGACGAACACGGAGAGGGTGAGGAAGGCAAGGGCTGGCGTTATAGAGCTCATCCTCAATAACCACACCTTGGAGTGTCCCATCTGCGATAAGTCGGGTGAGTGCGAGCTCCAGATGACCGGCTTTAGGCACGGTCCAAAGAAGTCCCGCTACGCAGAACCGAGGAGGGAGAAGGATATCGTTATAAAAGGACCCCTCATTGAGATAGACAACGACAGGTGTATCCTGTGTCGTCGCTGTATAAGGATGTGCGGCGAAAATATGGGTAACAGAGTTCTCGGAATTCTAAAGAGGGGTTATCAGGCTTACATTTCTCCCTTTAAGGGGGACTTCGTTGAAAGCGGTTGTGAGCACTGCGGAAGTTGTATTGACGTCTGCCCTGTCGGCTCTCTCCTTGACAGGGCTTTTAAGTATAAAGACCGCCCTTGGCGTATGGAAAAGACGTGGACTACCTGCACCTTTTGCGGTTCAGGTTGCAGGCTGGAGGTTGACACCTACCACGGCCGGATAAAGAGAGTTGTCGGGAGGATAGGTGTAAACAGCGGTCACAACAGGGGATACCTCTGCGTAAGGGGAAAGTGGGGCTGGGATGTAGTTTACTCTGAGAGGAGGCTTAAAAAACCTCTCCTGAGGGATGGAGAAGGACTAAGGGAGATAACCCTACAGGAAGCATTGGAAGTCCTAAAGGAAAGGGTCTGCGGAAAGCCGGTTAACCTTTACGTAGAGAGTTCCCTAACGAACGAGGAGCTGGAGCTCCTTTCTGCCGTCTTCGGAAGAGAAAATGTAACTTCGGATGCCTACTCCTTCTCTCAGGCTCTCTCAGGGATCTCTGAGATAACAGGTCGTTTTGAAGCTGACAAACTTTCCTCTATCTACAGTGCAGACATAGTCTTTGTTATCGGTGACTTCATAGAAGAGGTAACTCCGGTTGTAGCAACGCTTTTAAGGCTTTCCGTTATACAGAAAGGAAAACGGCTTATAAGGCTTGGAACTTTTCCGTCAAAGCTTGACTCTGTTGCCTTCCAGACCCTCCTTGTAAAGGAGGAGGAGCTTTTAGACACGCTCAAGCACTTCATAATGGGAACGCTTGACGCTTCCTACACCTCAAATAACCGTGACATAGACAGGGTAGCGAAGGTTCTCAGGAACAAGAAAGTAGCTTTCGTTTTAGGCGGTATGACCCTCTTCAGTCCCGACGTAAAGGAAGTAGCAAAGACCGTTTCTTACTTGGCAGATAGGTTAGTCAGCAAAAGTTCTGTTGTAGTTGTTCCCCCTAAGGCAAACGCCATCGGGGTAGCCAAGCTGTTTGACCTGAAGAAGCCTTCAGAGCTTGAAGGTGAAGTAAACGTCCTCGTAAACGTAGAGCTTGACAGGGACTTCCCGGGAACGGAGCTCAAAAAGGGCTTTACCGTTCTCTTCTCTCCCTACTACACGCCGGACGTTGCTCTGGCCGACCTGATAATTCCCGTGGAGACTGGGCTTGAAAAGAACGGGACGGTGGAAGGACTGGAAGGGGAACTTCAGTTGAGGAGCTCATTTAAGCCGGAGTATTCGCTTTTAGAGGTGCTGAGAGCTCTACCTTTAAGGCAGGTGGATATTAGGAGAAGAGAGGTCGTCTTAAACTGTGAGCTAGGGCATACGAAGCTAAGGAAAGAGCCTGACCAGCTTTACCTCTCCGTTCTCCTCGGCAGGACGGGCTGGAACTCTGTAAGTTACTACTCCGAAAACGTCGGTAAGGTGGCTACGGGAAGAGTCCTACTACTTAACCCTGAAGACGGAAGAGGAAGGGAGATTGTTACGTTGAAGACTTCCGGAGGGGAACTTACAGTTCCCGTTGAAGAAAAGGAGGAGATCCCTAAGGGGAGAGCTCTCTTAAGGATTGAAAGGTTTACGAGGGACGTTTCTAAACTGCTAAAAGGTTACTTTCCGTCAGTAACGGGAATACCGTGTAAACTGCTATCGGAGGCGTGATGGTAAAGGTTGAGATGGCAAAGGAGTTTCCACTCTTTTCAAACTTTACAGAGAGGGAGCTTGAGGAGATTTCCCGTTACCTTGAATACAAAGTCTTTCCTAAGGGAGAGGTTCTGTTTGAGGAAGGAGACCCGGGAGACAAGATCTTCTTCTTGGTTAAAGGTAGAGTAGGGTTATACCGTCCGGATCCTTTCGGCAACGAAGTGAAGGTGGCTGTAAGTGAGTCGGGAACGCCACTTGGAGAGCTCTCCTTCTTCAGTAGTCATTTCCACTCCTCAAAAGGAGTAGCCCTAAAGGAAACCCATGCCCTCATACTTACGAGGGAGGGTTACGAGAGGTTGAAGGAGGAAGACCCGAGGCTGGCTGTAGAGCTTGTTGAGAGTCTTGCCAAGATTATAGCCGAAAGGCTTAAAGAGATGAACAAGAAGTTCGTTGATACAGTCTGCTTCATCTGGGGAGGTCCTAAGAAGTGACGGCTAACTTCCTGAGTCTCCTCTTTATAGTTGCCCTTATGCTCGTTGCTGTTCCTCCCATTACTTACCTTGAGAGGAAGGTTCTCGGCCATATGCAACAGAGGCCGGGGCCTATGGTGGTAGGCTTTCACGGCCTCCTCCAACCCCTTGCAGACGCCATAAAGCTCATCTTCAAAGAGGACATAATACCCAGAGGAGCTGACAGGCTTTTGTTTATGTTCGCTCCCTCCTTTAGCGTCTTTGGAGCTCTCCTTGCCGCCTCCGTTGTTCCCATAGGTTTTATTCAGGCAGTTCCTTTAAAGTCAGGACTCCTCTTTGTTATGGCGATGAGCGCCATCTCCATATACGCCCTTGTCCTTGCCGGCTACGCGTCAAACAGCAAGTACTCCTTCTTAGGCGGAATGAGGGCGGCCGCTCAGGTTCTCGGCTTTGAGCTACCTTTGGGATTTGCTGTTATGGCTGTGGTTCTCCTTTACGGAACCCTTGACTTTAACGAGATGGTGAAGTGGCAGCAGGAACACGGTTGGGGAATCCTTTACCAACCTATAGCTTTCCTCCTTTTCCTCTTTATGATGGTGGCCGAGATAGGTAGACCCCCCTTTGACCTGCCGGAAGGAGAAAGTGAGCTCGTCGGAGGTTTTCACACCGAGTACTCAGGAATGAGGTTTGCCGCCTTTTACTTTGGGGAGTATATAAACATAATAGTCCTCTCCCTCGTGGTTTCACTGCTTTTCTTAGGTGGCTGGAGCGGTCCCTTTGCTGACAAGTACCCTCTTATTGGCGTTATCTACCACCTTCTAAAGGCCGGCTTTTTCATATTCCTGACCTTCTGGCTCAGGGCAACCTTTCCCCGTTACAGATTTGACCAGATGCTTTCAATTATGTGGAAAATAATGCTTCCCGTTGCGATAGTTAACGTTTTTGTAGCGGCACTCCAAGTTTTCCTCCTAAAGCTTTAAGAGGTGGTCTTATGGAGCTCTTAAAGAAGGTGTCTTTTGTTGACCTTCTCAAAGGGATGAGGGTTACGCTGAGGACGATGTTTAAGCCGACGGTTACCCTACACTATCCCTTTGAGAAGGAGAAGCCAAGGAGTAGGTTTCGGGGTGTTCACGCCCTCAAGCTAAACCCTGACGGTAGTTTAAGGTGTGAAGCCTGTTACCTCTGCGCAACTATGTGTCCCAGCAACGTCATAGATATGGAGATGACAGAAGGGGAGAACGGAGAGAAAGTTCTTGTTGACTTCACCGTTGACCTTACCCGCTGTCTTTTCTGCGGTCTCTGCGTAGAGGCCTGCCCAAGGGATGCGATTGTAATGACCGACATTTACGAGTTCTCTCAGTACAGCTTGGGTAAACTTGTCCTTCACAAGGAAGACCTCGTAAAGTTTGGAGAGTACTACCGAAAGTGGGAGAGGGAAGCTAATGAATGAGGTATTTTTCTACTTCTTTGCCGTTCTCTCTTTAGTCTTTGGGTTGGTTGCAGTTACTTCTCGGAACATCGTAAGGGGTGGTGTAGCCCTCCTCGGGTGCTTTGTATCCCTTGGCGCAGTTTACTTTACTGTAGGGGCGGAGTTCCTCGGGATAGTTCAGGTTATCGTATACGGCGGAGCAATTATAGTTCTATACCTCTTTGCCCTTATGACTATGGACTTTGCCACCCTTAAATCGGAGCCTATTAAAATGGCTATTGTCGCCGTTGGGGGAGCATTGGCGCTTACTACATCTCTTCTGCTTTTTGTCGGCAGTTCTGGAATTGCCGAAAGCGTTAAGCCTTCTATCTCCGGAGCTGAGGATATCGCAGTGCCCATGTTCTTTAAGTTCCTTTTACCCTTTGAAGCCGTTTCCGTTCTACTCTTAATTGCTACGGTCGGAGCTGTTGCCATTGGAAGGAGGGAAGACTGATGTCTCCGGTGAACTTCTTCGTCTTGAGTTCTCTACTTTTTGGTATAGGACTCTTCGGTTTAATCGTGAGGCGGAACGTCATAACCGTTTTCTTCTCCCTTGAGCTCCTCTTAAACAGCGCGAACGTCCTCCTTGTAGGTTTTTCTAAGCTTCACGGTAACCTTTACGGTGAAATCTTTGTCTTCTTCGTCCTTGCCGTTGCAGCTGCCGAAGCTGCTGTAGGGTTGGCGATAGTCGTAGCCCTCTACAGGTTAACCGGTAGCATAGATACATCGGACTTCAGAAGGCTGAGGTGGTGAGGATGGGACTTACTTTCTTTATAGCGTTTCTGCCCTTAGCTGCCTTTTTGGTAAACGGTGTATGCGGGAGTCTCTTCGGCCTGAAGGGATTTAAGGGACGTTCCCACTACTTCGGGATTGCGTCCGTTGGCTTCTCTCTGTTACTTTCCCTCTACCTTCTCTTTAAGGTAATGGATGAGAAGGTAATCTCCGAAGTCTGGTTTAAGTGGCTCGTTTCCGGTGGCCTCTCTGCTACCTTCGGGGGTTACGTGGATTCTCTGACGGCAGTTATGCTCCTTGTAGTTACTCTGGTCTCCCTCCTCGTTCACATTTACTCTGTAGGCTATATGGGTGAAGACCCCGGCTACGACAGGTTCTTTGCATACCTTGGTCTCTTTACCTTCTCAATGCTCGTTCTGGTTCTATCTCCCAACTTCCTACAGCTCTTCTTCGGCTGGGAGGCTGTAGGACTTTCTTCTTACCTCTTAATAGGTTTCTGGTTTAAGAAGAAGAGCGCAGCTGACGCTGCCGTTAAGGCCTTCCTTATGAACAGGGTAGGGGATTTCCTCTTCATCCTCGGTGTCGCTACTGTCTTTTGGGTCTTCGGTTCCCTTGATTTTCAAGAGGTATTTTCAAAAGTTCCGCAGGCTTCCGTTAAGGAGCTCTCCCTAATAGCCCTCCTGCTCCTCGGAGGAGCTATCGGAAAATCTGCCCAGTTTCCCCTCCATACTTGGCTACCCGATGCTATGGAGGGTCCAACTCCCATTTCAGCCCTCATCCACGCTGCTACTATGGTTGCTGCTGGGGTCTTTATGGTTGCAAGGTGTTCACCGATTTATGAAGCCTCCTCAGTTTTAACAGTCGTCGGGGTCATTGGTGTGATTACTGCTTTCGGTGCGGCAACCATAGGCCTTACCCAGTTTGACATAAAGAGGGTTCTCGCCTACTCCACCCTCTCACAGCTCGGTTACATGTTTGCCGCCCTTGGAGTTGGAGCTTACGTTTACGCTATGTTCCACCTCTTTACCCACGCCTTCTTTAAAGCCCTCCTCTTCCTCGGTTCCGGTAGCGTCATCCACGGAATGGGAGGAGAGCAGGACATAAGGAAGATGGGTGGGCTCTTTAAACACATGAAGGTAACGGCGGTTACGTTTATTATCGGAGCTCTCGCCCTTTCGGGAATCCCTCCCTTGGCAGGCTTTTTCAGTAAGGACAAAATCATAACCTCGGCCTTTGCAGAAGGGCACGTAGTCTTCTGGTTCTTCCTGACGGCCGGTGCCTTTTTAACCTCCCTCTACATGGGAAGGCCATATTCCTTGTCTTCTTCGGAGAGGAAAGGTTCGGTGAGGAGAAGAGGAAGAAACTTCACGAGTCCCCTTACGTTATGACTGTGCCCCTTGTAGTCCTTGCCCTCTTCTCTATCCTTGCCGGTTTCCTCGGAGGTTGGTTTGAGCGTTTTGTCGGGAGGTCGGTGCCGAACGTATCTACAGAGCTCTCCCACTCCTCAGAGGTAGTTCTCGTTGCTCTCTCCATTCTCCTTTCCCTTTCAGGCCTTTTACTGGCAGCCTGTATATACCTGTGGAGGAAATTCTCCCCCGAAAGGATTGCCTCCTCTTTCGGGTTCCTCTATAGACTCGTTTACAACAAGTACTACTTTGACGAAATCTACAACTTTGTCTTTGTAAGGGGCGTTGGGTTTGTTACCGGAGGAATTCTCTCCTTCTTTGACAGGTACGTGATTGACGGAGTTGTCAACGGCCTTGCAGCTGCGGCTAAAGGTTCTTCTGAGCTCCTCCGGCTGACCCAGACGGGGGTTGTTAACACCTACGTTGCCTACTTTGTTGTCGGAATGGTTCTCTTTACAGTAATTATCTGGCTCTACTAAGGGGTGCGTGGATGCTGAGCGTTATTCTGTTACTCCCTCTAATCGGGGCATTGCTGGTTACGCTGTGTAGGAGTGAAGAGAGGGTAAGGTGGATAGCCCTTTTCGTTACAGGGCTGGAGCTCCTCTTAACCCTTTACGTAATGTTTAACTTTGACCCTACAAAGGGTGGATTTCAGTTTGTTGATTACGGTCACTGGATTGCCGACCTCTCTGTAATGTACAAGGTAGGCGTTGACGGCCTAAGCGTAGTAATGCTCTTTATGACGACCCTCGTCACCTTCATAGCGGTTCCCTCTGCGTGGAACTACGTTAAAGAAAAGAGGAAGCTCTTCTACGCCCTCCTCCTTCTCCTTGAGACGGCGATGGTAGGCGTCTTTATCTCCCTTGACCTCCTCCTCTTTTACATCTTTTGGGAGGTCATGCTCATACCGATGGCCCTCATCATCGGCATATGGGGAGGGGAGAGAAGGATATACTCGGCCTTAAAGTTCTTCATATACACCTTTGCCGGTAGCATCTTCCTCCTGATAGGGATGGTCGTTCTCGTTATTCTCTACGGTAGCGTTACGGGGAACTATACCTTTGACATTACGGAGCTTACGAAACTCCCCATTCCCTTGGATATTCAGAAGTGGCTCTTCTGGGCTTTCTTCATCGCCTTTGCCGTAAAGGTTCCAGTTTGGCCTTTCCACACTTGGCTTCCCGATGCCCACGTTGAGGCTCCGACCCCGGGAAGCGTCATACTTGCCGGCGTTCTCTTGAAGATGGGGACTTACGGCTTCCTGAGGTTCTCACTTCCCCTTTTCCCCGAGGCCTTTAAGCTCTACGCTCCGGTAGTTTTCGCTTTGGGTATTGTTGCCATTATCTATACTGCCCTCGTTGCCCTCGTTCAGGAGGACGTAAAGAAGATAGTGGCCTACAGCTCCGTCTCCCATATGGGTTTTGTAATGATAGGTATGTTCTCTCTTAACGTTCAGGGAATTGAGGGAGCTATCTTCCAGATGTTGAACCACGGCCTCGTTAGCGCTGCCCTCTTCTTCGTAGTCGGGATTATCTACGAGAGGATCCACACGAGGAATGTCAGCCGTATGGGAGGACTCTCAGAGCTTGCTCCAAAACTTGCAACGCTGGCTATGGTCTTTACTATGGCCTCCGTCGGACTGCCGGGGACGAGCTCCTTCATAGGTGAGTTCCTTACCATTCTGGGCGGTTTAAAGGCTGCTAAGTGGGTAGGTGTTCTTATGGCTATGGGGGTTATTTTCGGAGCTGCCTACATGCTCTACATGTACAGGAACGTCTTCTTCCTGAAACCGAAAGTTGCTGAGTTCTCAGACCTTGACCTTAGGGAGTTTGCTACTTTGGCCTTTATTGCCGTTCTTGTTGTCTGGTGGGGTTTCTTCCCCGAGACGGTAATGGGCTATTTCCATAGCTACGTTTCAGAAATCCTGAAGGTTGCCGGAGTGTAGGATGGAGCTGAACCTGAGCCTTTTACTTCCGGAAGGTTTTCTGCTTGTGTCTGCGCTGGTTATGTTGCTCGTTGACCTTATAGTTCCCGACAGGCGGAAGAACGGCCTCTTTTCCGTTGTCTCCTTTGGTGTAATTGCGGTTACGATTTTCCTCGTTACCTCTCAGGTTACGGTTGAACCTAAGCACGCCTTTAACGGTTTCATCAAGAAGGACGCAATGGTCGTTATCTCCCAAGTCTTTATACTGCTGTGTGGCCTCTTTTCGGTTCTTCTGAGCTATAGCTACGTTGAGAGGTTTCCCTTAAAGTATAAGGGGGAGTACTACTACACCCTTCTCTTTGCCCTCTTGGGAGGGATTCTCTTAGTTGAGGCGAACGAGCTCTCTACCCTTTTTGTTTCGCTGGAGGTTATGTCTATATCGGTTTACATACTGATTGCCCTGTTTAAGGAGGAGGAGAGGAGCTTAGAGGCCGGCCTTAAGTACTTCGTGATGGGGTCTATAGGTGCCGGAGTCCTCGTCTACGGCCTTGCCATCCTCTACGGTTTGAGCGGGACAACTCTCTATTCCGGCGTTTCAAAGGTAGTCTCTCAGTCCCACTTGACCCCTGCCCTCTTACTCTCTGTTGTCCTTGTTGCCGTGGCCTTTCTCTTTAAGACCGGGGCAGTTCCTTTTCACGGATGGGTTCCCGACGTTTACCAAGGGTCGGCAACGCCGGTTACCGCCTTTATGAGCGCTGCCGTGA
>QNYI01000060.1 GCA_003978805.1 Desulfurobacterium sp. | reverse complement strand
TGAAAATTCCCTTTATCTTTTGTCTCCTAAGAAGCTCATAAAACTCTCTGTTCTTTTTTCTTACCTCCTCAAAGATATCTATCTCCCTACTATCCCCTGTAAGAACCACCTGAAAAGCATCGGTCTTCAAATTTTTATACTCCAACAACCTTCTCAAAGTATCCTTGGCGTACTTCTGGAATATAGGAAGCAACCGAAAAACAGGTTTACAGATCTTAAAGTGCTTATAACAGTAGTAGGGAGTATACTGGGGCTTTTTCAGCCTGTCCAGATCCATATGGGTTGTCGCACGTGCAGAACGAACTGAACGGCTCAGGATTACCATCAAAGTCTTTCTCAATGTTTCATCTTTCACCGTCTCTATTCGCGAAAGGACAATTTCTGCTCCCCGCCTAACACTCGGTAAACACCACCTATCAAGAAATCCTTCTTGAAAGGAACTTTTTAAGGATATGTTATATTTTCGCAGGAGGGATATGTAAATCTCTAAAAACTCTTCTTCTTTTTCCTCTAAATAGCTTTTTTCTACTTTGCTTTCCCTGAAAAGTTTTTTAAACTCAGGAGAGGGGAAATACCTTTGATTAAAGTTTTGCAGTTTTTCTTTAAGCTCTTCCTCAAACTTCGGAAACCTTTCTTGGTATTCGTACGTTTGTAGGTCCTTTAAAATTTCCCTTATTACAAGCTCAAGCTCTATAATGTTAACGTTTGCGAACTTTACTTCGGTAATAATAGTATTGAATTCGGAAACATCTATACCTATACTGTGAATTCCAAGCTCGTTAGCTTGAATTAAGGTCGTTCCACTTCCGCAAAAAGGATCAAGAACTACCTCTCCCGGTTTAAAAAAAACCTCTCTTTTAAACTCATCTGTGTGGCCGTCAAGAAAGTATTCAACAAGCTGAGGGATAAATTTACCTTTATAAGGATGAAGACGGTGAACGTGTTTTGTCCTCTCAGACTCTTTAACCCACTCAAACGATAAGTTCCAATTTATCTCTTTCCCCAAGTAGGATTCATATTTCCTTTTCTCCTCTTCCTGTTTCTTTTGGTAGTACTCCTTCAACTCCCTCACAGAGACAAGCAACTTTCCATTCTTTCTGTAGCCGTTTACTCTGCCGTAGTTTATCAGGTAGGAAATATTTGCCTCCGAAATGTTCCTGTTAAACAGCCGTGATATAAGTTGAGCAGCCTCTTTCAAGGAAAGGAGCTCTTCCACTACCACCTCCCTTAACGTCAACAGTTATAATAGTTAAGACAATGTAAATAGCAAGAGGAAGGAATGTCCATCGTTCTCAAGGAATTTAAAAAGACGGAGGAGCTGAAAGAGTACCTGCTAAAGATAGGGAATACTCCACAAGGAACGGAAATCTTGGCAAAAAAAGGTAAGGTTCTGTTACTTGAAATAGCGGATTTAGACACAAGGGCAGCAAACATCTTAAAGCAGGACGCTATAGCACTGGGAGGGGACTGTGCCGTCCCGAGGAAAGCCTCAAGCTTTGAAAAGGGAAAGTGCACAGTCCTTTTAATGGTAACGGAAAGGGAGCTTGAAAGGCTCATTGAAAAACTCAAGTTACAGCCCTTTGGCCTCAGAGAGCTCTCCAAAGAACTCCAGAAAACCTTCTCAGAGTACAGGAAAGACTCATTCACCATCTCTTACAGAGGGAAGGAACTCTCCCTTAAAAGGCCGGTCATAATGGGAATACTCAACGTAACTCCAGACTCCTTCTCGGACGGAGGACTCTACAGCTCCCGCGATAGAGCTCTTAAAAGGTGCGAGGAGATGCTTGAAGAGGGAGCTCAGATTATAGACATCGGCGGAGAGTCAACCCGTCCCGGCGCAGATCCCGTTCCCGCAGAAGAAGAAATAAGGAGAACCGTTCCCGTAATAGAGGAAATAAGAAAAAGGCTCGGAGAGGATTTCTTCATCTCAATAGACACCTACAAGTCTACCGTTGCAGAAAAGGCTCTTGACGCCGGAGCAGACATAGTCAACGATATAAGTGGGTTTCACTTTGACGACAGGATGGCCTCCCTTGTGGCAGAGAGGAAGTGTCCGGCCGTTGTTATGCACATAAAGGGAACTCCCAAAGAGATGCAGAAGAACCCTTACTACGACGATGTCGTTAAAGAGATCATAAATTACTTCTCAGAAACTATAAAGCTGGCAGAAAGCAGGGGTGTAGACCGCTCACAGCTCATCATTGACCCCGGAATAGGCTTTGGTAAGAGAGTTATTGACAACCTGTGCATACTAAGGAGACTCTCCGAGTTTAAAGTGTTCGGCCTGCCGATACTCATAGGGGCTTCAAGGAAGAGTTTCATAGGAGCCGTAACGGGAGAGGGAGTTCCGGCCAAAAGAGTTCCGGGAAGCCTTGCAGCGGTAGCGGTAGCCGTTCTAAACGGCGCTAAAATCCTCAGAGTCCACGACGTAAAGGAAACGAAACAGTTCCTTGACACCATACTTGCAATTGAGGAGGCCGTTTGTTAGAGACCTTCCCAAAGATAACGCTCTGGGACGTAATAGACATACTGGTTGTAACTTTCCTCATATACAGGGTCTTTGTCTACCTCTCCCAGACAAGAGCAATCCAGATACTCATAGGTCTCCTTTTCCTCCTCATTCTCAGCGTCATTGCTAAGTTTTTCCACCTGTACACCTTATCTTTTATATTTAACAACCTGATAACGATAGGTATCTTTGCACTCCTTGTCATCTTCCAGCCAGAAATTAGGAGAATCCTCGCCCGAATTGGTGAAAAACATTTCGGCATATTCTCTTCCGAGGAGGAAGCAGAGAAGGTAATTGAGGAGATCGTAAGAGCTGCTGCGGCAATGTCTGAGGACAGGATAGGAGCTCTGATGGTTATTGAGAGGGAGGTAAACTTAGACAACTACATTGAATCCGGAACTGTCATCAACGGTAAACTGTCCAAAGAGCTCCTCATTACAATTTTCTGGCCGGGAACTCCTCTCCACGACGGAGCAACGATAATAAGGAGGGATAAAATCTACAAGGCCGGAGCCTTTCTTCCCCTCTCCCTCAACCCCCACCTCCCTCAAACAGTCGGGACAAGGCACCGTGCCGCCATAGGAATAACCGAGGAAACGGACTCAATCGTAGTTGTTGTCTCCGAAGAAACCGGTGCTGTATCCGTGGCCTACACCGGCAAGCTAATAAAAAACCTTGACCCCCAAAAGCTAAAGAAGGTTCTAAAAGGACTTCTCGTTAAAAAGGTGAAGGAGAGAAACTCTTTCTTCAGGTTGAGGAGAAACAGTAGTGAAGAGGTTGCTTGACGTACTCTTTTACAGGTTTCACTATAAAGTCCTTGCCTTTATTTTCGCCATTTTACTCTGGCTACTTGCGGTAAACAGGGAAATCTCCGAAGTAGAACTCCCCTTGAGGATTCAGCCGATACCCACGGGCAACTACCGAATAGTTGACTACTACCCTAAGGTGGTAACAATCCTCCTTGAAGGTTACAGGAAAGACCTCCTAATTCTAAGGGAGAAGGGAACGGTTAAATTCCCCCTACCTCCTAACCTCTTTCCGGAAGTAGACGGTAAAGTCTCGGTAAAAATAGACAGGTCAAAGTTAATACTTCCGGTTCAGTCCGTTAAAGTTAAGAGAGTTTCTCCTCAGGAGATCACCGTGAAGATAGAAAAGCTAATAGAAAAAGCTGTTCCGGTTAAGCTGAACGTTATCGGCCTAAGGAAAGGACTAAAGCTTGACATTTCCCCCAACTACGTTATTGTTTACCTTCCCGAGGACGAGAGAAACAGCGTAAAATACGTTGAAACAGAAAGGGTTGACCTGTCATCGGTTAAGAAGAACGGAGAAATCTACCTACGCCTTGACAGCAAGTACAAAGTAGAGCCCAAAATCGTCAAAGTCAAAATAAGGGAGGAAAAATGAAGGCAAAAAGGAAACTCTTTGGAACGGACGGGATAAGAGGCATTGCCAATAGATACCCGCTAACCCCTGAAATGGTTCAGAAGATAGGCATAGCTTACGGTGTCTACTTGAACGCCAAGTTCCCGAACGAGAAACACACCGTTGTTATCGGTAAAGACACCCGCCTCTCTTCCGACATGATTAAGAGTGCCTTTATCAGCGGACTGACGGCAACCGGCATTGACGTAATAGACGTCGGAGTAGTTCCTACGCCGGCCATTTCTTATTTTGTCAAGGAGGGAAATCTCTCCGGCGGAGTAATGGTATCTGCCTCCCACAACCCGTACGAGTACAACGGACTGAAGTTCTTTACAAGGGAAGGAAAGAAGTTCTCTGAAGTAGAAGAGGGAGGGCTGGAACTTGTCGTATTTAACAAATACGAGCTCCCAAAAGCTTCTCCCGAGAACATCGGAAGGGTTTTTGACGGTGAGAACCTCGTTGAATCCTACGAGAAACACCTTGAATCCGCCGGAAGATACTTGGCTGGACTTAAAATAGGCATTGATTGCGCCAACGGTGCCACCTTTCAGATAGCTCCTCAAGTCTTTAAGTCCCTCGGTGCAAGGGTCTTCGTCTTTAACGCCGAACCTGACGGGAAAAACGTAAACGACGGGTGCGGAGCTCTCCACCCCGAGTTCATAGCCCAGAAAGTCAGAGACCTTAACCTCCACATGGGATTTGCCTTTGACGGTGACGGCGACAGGTGCATCGCCGTTGACGAAGAGGGTAACATCTTAAACGGAGATAAGCTCATAGCCATACTGGCAGCCCACTACGCCCAGAAGAGCAAGGAGGTAGTTGCAACGGTTATGAGCAACATGGGACTTGAAGTGTTCCTAAGAGAGATGGGACTCAAGCTCCACAGAACTCCGGTAGGAGATAGGTTTGTGGCGGAGAAGATGGATGAGGTGGGAGCTCTCGTCGGCGGAGAGCAGTCCGGCCACGTCATCATCAAGGAGTTCAACGAAACCGGGGACGGAATCCTTACAGCAATCCTAATCGCTTCAATTACAAAATCCGTTAAGAAACCGCTGAGCCAGCTCGCTTCTATGGTAAAGACATTCCCGCAGAAGTTAAAGAACGTAAGGGTCAAAGAGAAACCTCCCCTTGAGAGACTTGAAAAGCTCCAGAAGGCAATAGAAGAAGCGGAAGAAAAACTGGCCGATAAAGGCAGGGTTTTAGTCCGCTACTCGGGAACTGAACCCGTCCTAAGGATAATGGTTGAAGCAGAGGACGAGAGGCTAATTGACGTCATAATAGAAAACTTGGAAAAAGCGGTAAAGGAAGAAGGCATAGCATTCTAACAGGAGGTCTCTATGGGACGTCTTCTAACCGCCATACTCTTTATTGTTCTCTTTCCCCTTAGCGTTCTTGCGAAAGACTTCGGAGCTCTCATCCTCTACGACCACTCTGAGGTAAGGTTCTTTCCAGACGGAAGGAAAGTCTGGAAGGAAGAAAAAGCAGTAAAAATCCTTGATAAGAGGGGAATAAAGGACTTTGGAGAGATCGTTATCCAGTTTTCCACAGAGCACCAAAAGCTAAGGATACTCTACGCATACACCGTTTTACCCGACGGCACTATAGTAAAGCCCGATAAAAAGGCCTTTAACGTCGTTTACCCGCCCTTTGTCTCAGAAGCTCCCATCTACTCAGACCTAAAGTATCAGACCATTTCAATGCCGGCAGTCACGAAGGGAGCCGTTATTAAGTACGCTTTTGTGCTGGAAACTTTCAAACCCTACATGAAGAACGAGTTCTGGACAACGAACTTCTTTCAGGATGAGTACCCGGTAAAAGAGGCAACATTTAAGGCCTACATCCCTAAGGGGAAATTCTTCAAGTTTAAGACCTACAACATGACCAACGAGGAGGCAAACCCTCAAGTCTCTGAAGAGGGAGATTACGTTGTCTTTAGCTGGAAGTTAGAAAACGTTCCTCCCATAGAGAAAGAACCGAACGCTCCTCCCATCGGAGAGCTTGCAAAGAAGGTAGTTATTACTTCCATAAAAAGCTGGGATGAGATTGCCAAGTGGTACTCAGAGCTTGCAAAAGAGGCCTTAGAGCCCGATGAAACCCTTAAGAAAACAGTTGAAGAAATAGTTAAGGGTAAAAAAACGCAGGAAGAGAAGGTAAGAGCTATCTACAACTTTGTCGCCAAGAATATCCGTTACGTTGGAATGGAGTTCGGGATAAACGGCTACAAGCCCCATAAAGCTTCTGAGGTCTTGAAGAACAGGTACGGAGACTGTAAGGATCACGCTACACTCCTTATAGCAATGCTTAAGGTCATAGGAGTAAAAGGTTACCCCGTTTTAATTCCCACCTTAAGTAAGTCTAACATGGATCCTGAAGTGCCCCTGCCAACGGCCTTTAACCACGAAATTGCCGCCATAAAGGTTAACGGCCAATTCCTTTACATGGATACAACCTCTGATTACGTTCCCTTTAAATACCTACCCGCCAGCGATCAGGGAAGGAACGTCTTAGTCGTAGACACCGAAAAGGAAAAAGGCACGGTTGACAGAACACCGGTTGCTCCGCCGTCAGAAAACCTTGAAGGCTTTAAAGGAAACTTTAGCCTCTCTCCTTCGGGAGAGCTCCGCGGTCGCTTCACCTTCATCTACAGGGGAGTCTACAGCGTCTTTGAAAGGGCAAGACTTATGAACTCAACACCCTCATCCGTAAAAAGACACGTTGAAGGACTCGCATCCCGGGTTTCCCCGGGCTTTGACGTAGAGGAGTTTAAGCTCTCAGACTACAAAGACCTGAACGCTCCAGATGTAACCATAGAGATAGAAGGGAAGGATAAAAACTACGGGACGCTTACCTCTCACTTCCTCCTTGCAAAGTTCCCCGCTCCCGACTATAGCAGAATCGTCTCCTTAGTTGCAGCAAAGAAGAGGAAGTACCCTTACGTTGTCGGCTATAAAATGTCAAAGGTCAGTGAGGTTGAACTAAAGTTTCCGCCAAAGTACAAGCTCTACCTAAAGCCCGAGAACTTCTTCTTCCAGAACAGGGTAGGTAGCTTTTCTATAGAGTGGGAAGTAGAAGAGTCCAAGGTAAAAATGCGCTCCCGGATGGTTCTTACAAAGAGCGTTATCACCCCGGAGGAGTATCGGGATCTAAGGAACCTATTTAACACCGCAGTTAAGACAATCAGGAACCAGATAGTAGTCCTGAAAAAGGAGTAGACGGTATGATTGTTCTCGGAATAGATACCTCCTGTGACGATACGTCGGTAGCCGTCTATGAGAGCTCCCAGAACACGGTTCTTGCGAACATAGTCTCATCACAACACAAATTCCACCTGCCCTTTGGAGGAGTCGTTCCGGAAATTGCGGCGAGGAAACACGCAGAGAACATAGACATAGTCTTTGAAGAAGCCGTGAAGATAGCAGGCATAAAGGTTAAAGATATCGGACTCGTTACAGTTACGAGAGCTCCCGGTCTCCTCCCTGCACTTCTCGTAGGTTTAACCTTTGGCAAGGGTATCGCCTACTGCCTAAGTATCCCCTTTAAGGGCGTTCACCATATAGAGGCTCACGTATTCTCTCCTTTCATAGGCTCTACGCCACCAGAAAACTTTTTATCCTTAGTAGTGAGTGGAGGACATACACTCTTAATCTCGGTTGAGGGACTCGGTAAGTACTGGGTAATCGGCAAAACCCTTGACGATGCCGTCGGCGAGGCCTACGACAAGGTCGCCAAAATGCTCGGCCTCGGCTACCCCGGAGGTCCTGTAATAGACAGAATCTTTAAAAGTTACAGAGGGGAGTACTTAGAGCTCCCAAAACCAAGAGTTCCCGGATTCAACTACAGCTTTAGCGGTCTTAAAACGGCAGTAAGGCGATTGGTAGAAAAGGGCTACCCAACAGAGCAGATAGCAGCTTCTTTCCAGAAAACGGCGATAGAGTACTTAGTCGGAAAGCTTAAAAAAGCCCTGAAAGAATTTAACGTTAAGGACATCGCCGTCTCAGGCGGAGTTTCCGCCAACTCCCTACTAAGGGAGAAACTCTTAGAGCTCCAAGAAGAAGGTTACAGGGTACACCTGCCAGAAATGGAATACACCTCAGATAACGGCGCAATGGTTGCTTACGTTGGCTTTAAGAGGTTCTTACTTGAAGGAGAAGACCCATTAACCCTTAACGCCGCCGCAAGAATGGGGTTATAACTGCAAACTTAGCTTGCTAATTCCAGAGCAATTTCTTGGCCTGACTTTTGAAATCTACTCCAGCCGAGAATCTCCATTCCAATAACTTCATTCTTCTCGTTGTAATCCAACACTATTCCTTTTCCTTCAAGGTATTCGCTGTCCGCTACAGGCTCTTCTCTCAGTCTTATAGAAAGTGTATCCGTTTCAGGATCGTATTTTATTCGCATAGCCCTCTCCTTTTAAGAGTCCTGTCAAAGTAAGCAGTTACAATAATCAATATATTCCCCTTTACTTCCACTACAATCTTTAAACACCTTCCGTTTATTCTTTTAATCCGCCACTCCCTATTCGGAAAAATGTCATCAGGAAGAATAAAATCCGGAAATACAGCAAACTCTTGAATCTTTTCCGGGTTTATCCCTTCTTTCAAGAAAAAGTCTTTTCGCTCTTCCCATCTTTCCCAGAAATGATTTGTGAATCGGACTTTCAGCTTATCCTCCGATTACCTAATAACTTCCAGTATTCTTTCTGAGAGCTCCCTCAAGAAACCTTCATCGGTAATCTTCCTGTATTCCATATCGGTTATGTAGAAGCTGTCTATAACCCTATTACCCTCGGTGGTAATAATTGCCCTCCGAAGGCGCGTTTTCATGTCAATGAGAACCTTCGTTATGGCGTAGAGGACTCCCAGCCTGTCGTAGGTGGAGACTTCAACGATTGTATACCTCTCAGAGGTTCTGTTGTCAATTTTTACTTTGTTTTCCGGTAGAGGAACGTTTCGCCTAAAGGATTTAGGCTTCATGAGGTCGGGAGGTAAATCTTTTGACGAAAACTCCCCGGAATAGAGCTTAGAAAGGAGTTCCTCAAACCTCCTTACCCTCTCACAAGGTAGAGCTTCTCCGGCAACTGTTGAGACGTGAATTGTGTAAACCATACACTCACAGTCATCCTCAATAGCCCTGTTGATATTTGCTCCCTTAATGTTTATACCGAGGTAAGAAAGGATTCCCGCTATCTCGTTAAAGAGACCCCTCCTATACTCTGTAACGATTGTAAGCTTTGTAAAGCCAATGTCCGGATAACTTTCACTGTAGACGGCATACTCCCTACCTTCCCTCCGAACTTTCTTCATGAGGAGGAGGTGGTTGGCTATCTCATCGGAAGGGTAGGTAATCAGGTAATCCCTGTCGGCATTTCTAAAGAACCGCTCTACAGACTCCGGTTTAATTTTCCCCTTAAGGAGCTCTTTAACTTTCTCCTTCCTCCTTTTGAGCTTCTCGGCTATTAGTTCCTCGGCACTCTTTTTCTCGGTAAAGAGGGATAACGTTGAACGGTAAAGTGTCCAGAGGAGGGTACTCTTCCAGTTATCCCAAGCACCGGGGCCGACGGCCTTTATATCTGCGTAGGTCAAAAGGAAGAGCTTTTTTAACCTCTCCTCTGTTCCACACTCATTTTTAAACTGTTCTATGAGCTCTGGGTCTGAGATATCCCTCCTAAAGGCAAGGTGAAACATCCTTAAGTGGTTCTTCACAAGCCAAGAAACTTCTTCTATCTCTTCTTTAGAAAAGCCCATCTCAGAGAGGTATCTCCTTGTAAGTCCTGCACCAACTATTTCGTGCCTTCCCGGTTTTCCTTTACCGATGTCGTGGAAGAGAGCTCCGACGAATAGAAGGTGGGGGGATTCCAAGTCCTGTAGTATCTGGTAGAAGTCCTGCTTCTCCTTAACGGAAGTTGCATTTGTTCCTTTTTCCTCTATCTTTTCAAGTTCCCTTACGGTAAGAATTGAGTGGATATCTGTGGTGAACTTATGGTAAGTGTCGTACTGGAAGTGTCCTCTTAACCTCTCAAAGTCGGGGATGAGAGCTCCCAGAACTTTTGTATCGTGCATCTTCTCTAAGGTGTAGGAGAGCCTCCTTTTATCGGTCAGTATATCTTTAAAAAGTGAGAGAACCTCTTTTTTCCTGAACTTCTCTTTATTCGTTTCTGCGGATAGCTTAAAGAGAGAAAACGTCCCTGCAGAGAGTTCCAGTCCCTTCTCCTGAACCAACTTAAAGCCTTTAAGGACAAGGGCAGGGTCTTTAAGAACTTCCCCCTCTTTCTCTTCGCTTACAAATAAAACGTTTCCCTCTACGTAGAAAACGCCGTCTATCAGCTCGTTCTCAGAGAGGACGGCAGGGATGAATACCTTGGTCTTTTCCCTTTCAAGCTCTTCAAGAGCTCCCTTTATAATCTCCTTTGTTATTACAGAAAGGTCGGTAGCAGCGTTAAAGTAACTCTTCATAAATTGCTCTACACCTTTCCTCGTCTTAGGGAAGCCGAAGAAATCGGCTACTACCCTCTGCATCTCAAAGGAGAGGATATCGCTCTTCCTACCGGAAGTAATATGGAGGTGGTTCCTAACCCTCAGGAGGAAATCGTAGGCAGAGACGACATCTCTAAAGTTTTTCCTGTCAAGTATCTTCCTGTCAAGGAAACCGGAGTAGTTTTCTATACCGTAAACGATTTTCGCAACCCAGAAGGCTTCGTGGAGATCCCTCAGTCCCCCTTTACTCTCCTTAACGTTCGGCTCTTGGTAGTAGACAGTGCCGTAGAACCTTTTATACCTGTCGCTCCTTGCAACAACAATCTCAAGGACTAAGGATTTCTTATTCTTTTCAAGGAACTCACCAAACCTCTGAGAGAAGAAAGTGTCAACCTCTATACTCCCTGCGAGGAACCTTCGCTGAAGGATGTTCGTAAAGATTGAGAGGTCTTTCTGGGAAAGCTCCAACGCCTCATCAACGCTCCTTGGAGAGAACCCAAGGTCAAGTTTCAAGGAGAGGAGGAAGTAGTAGAAAGCTTCTATATCCTCAAGGTGAGCCTCTGTAAGTTTCCCCCGGTAGATGAGATTCAGGTCAATATCGGAATGGAAGTTGAGCTCCCCCCGTCCGTAACCACCCAAGGCATAGCAGGTAACCGGTATATCCCACTTCCCGAAAAAGTATTCAAAGGCCGGCTTTAAAAGGAAATCAAGACCCTTTTTTAAGCTATCTGCAACCGAAAATCCCGTTTCTTTGTTAAAGTGGAGCTCCTTTACTCTTTCCCTCTCCCTGAAAAAAGCCTCCTTTAAGGACTCCAGATCCTTCAATTTGTCAGCCCCGCCAACTTCCAGAGTCTCTCAAAGTTCTCCTCATAGGCCTTAACAACGGCAGGAAGCCCTTTTATTACAAGCAAGTTCTCATCGTTACGTCTTTCTGCGCTTACAGTCCAGTTAAAGCTACCGGTTATAACCGTTTTCCCGTCTATTACTGCGTACTTATTGTGCATAAGCCCACCGCCACTTCCCCTTTTGTACCTAACCGGAATTCCCACAGACTCAAGGAACGGAAGGACGCTGTTCCTTGACCTTGCAGAACCTTCATCTGCAACTACTCTAACCCTTACCCCCCTTCTATATGCCTGTATGAGAGCTCTGGCTATCCTCCTGCTGGTGAAAGAGTAGATGGCCACGTCAATACTATCCTTAGCCCCTCTTATCTCCGAAACAACTGCAGATGTAGCTCCCCCGCGGGGAGAAAAGTAGACGGATACTGAAGGATTAGAGAGGGCAGTTGTATGGTTTTCCTTACACCCTGAAAACGCAAAAAACAGGAAAAAAAGGAAAAATAGGGAAATAAACTTCCTTAAACCTCCCATAGGGTAGGGCCCCGTTACTTACTCTCTTTTTGTGTTGCGACTTTCTCAACTACTGAAGGAGGCTCGGCAACCTTAGAACCTACAATTGAAAGGAGTAAAGAGTTTAGGACAAAAATCGCCCCGAGGACTGCAGTAGTTTTCGTCAGGACAGCTCCCGTATCAGCCCCAAAAGCCGAAGTAGAGCCTGCCCCTCCAAGCATAGCTCCACTGTCACCTTGCCCCGGCTGGATAAGAACAACGACTATCAGCAGAATAGCTATGAGAGCGTGGAAAATGAGAAGAGCAGTAAACATCACCCCTCCGCATCAAATTTTACAATTTTAGCAAAGCTATCCGCTTTAAGGCTCGCTCCACCGACCAAACTCCCGTCAATGTTAGGTTGACTTAAAAGGCCTGCTGCGTTTTCAGGTTTAACGCTTCCACCGTAAAGAATCCTAACGCTCTCTGCTTTTTTAGCTCCGAACATCTCAGAAAGTAGTTCCCTTATAAAGGAGTGAACTTCCTCTGCAAGCTCGGGAGTGGCAGTCCTTCCGGTTCCGATAGCCCAAACCGGCTCGTAGGCTATCACAAACTCCGAAGTTTCACTAAGCCCTTTAAGTCCCTCCCTTACCTGCCTCTCAATTACCTCTTTCGTTTTACCGTCCTCTCTTTCCTGTAAGGTCTCACCTACACAGAGAATAGGGATAAGGCCGTGGTTAACGGCGGAGAGAACTTTTTTATTTATGAGCTCGTCCGTTTCCCCAAAAATGTGCCTCCTCTCAGAGTGCCCCAGAATGACGTAAGAACAACCAACATCTCTTAGCATTAAGGGAGAAATCTCGCCCGTAAAAGCTCCTTCTTCCTCGTAGAACATATTTTGAGCACCGAGAGATATGTTACTCCCTTTAAGCTCCGCCCTTACAGCGTATAGAGCCGTAAAAGGTGGACAAACGAGTATATCCCTATGGTTAACGTCTGAAACCAATCTCTTAAGCTCCCTGATTAACGAAAGAGCTCCCTCAACGGTCTTGTGCATTTTCCAGTTACCGGCAATTAAGAGCCTTCTCACCCTACCCTCCTAAGATGCCTTCACAAGCTCGTATTTTGGTTTTCCAGTTTTTACAGAATCGGCATCTATTATAACTTTTTTAATGTCCTTTCTGGTAGGAACTTCAAACATAACGTCCGTCATTATCTTCTCCATAATCGCCCTAAGTCCCCTTGCACCGGTTTTCCTCCTAATAGCTTCCCGAGCAATAGCCCTGAGAGCTCCCTCCGTAAATTCAAGCTCAACTCCCTCAAGCTCAAGGAGTTTCTTGTACTGCTTTACGAGGGCGTTCTTCGGTTCTTTTAGAACTCTAACGAGGTCGTCCTCCTTAAGTTCGCTCAGAGTAGCAACGACAGGTAACCTTCCTATGAGCTCCGGAATAAGACCGAACTTAACGAGGTCATCCGGCTCAACGTGCTTTAAAAGCTCATCCCTGTCAAGCTTTTTCTTATCCACGTCGGCAGTAAAGCCCATCGCTCCTTTACCTATCCTGCGGGCGATAATGTCCTCAAGTCCTACAAAAGCTCCACCGCAGATAAAGAGAATGTTGGTCGTGTCTATCTGAATGTACTGCTGGTGGGGGTGTTTACGACCTCCCTGAGGTGGGACGTTTGCAATCGTTCCTTCAAGGATTTTCAGTAATGCCTGTTGAACGCCTTCACCTGAAACGTCCCTCGTGATAGAGGGATTTTCACTCTTCCTTGAAATCTTGTCTATCTCGTCAATGTAGATGATACCCCTTTCTGCCTTCTCAATGTCGTAGTCTGCCGCCTGAATGAGCCTTAAAAGTATGTTCTCAACGTCCTCACCTACGTAGCCGGCTTCTGTTAAAGTAGTTGCATCTGCTATAGCAAAGGGAACATCAAGGAGTTTCGCCAAGGAGCGGGCAAGGAGAGTCTTTCCGGAACCGGTGGGACCTATCAGGAGGATATTACTCTTTTCTATTTCAACGTCGTCGGTATCCTTACCGGACATTATTCTCTTGTAGTGGTTGTATACCGCTACAGCGAGAACTTTTTTGGCCTCCTCTTGGCCTATGACGTACTGGTCAAGGAACTCCTTAATTTCCTTCGGAGTAGGAAGTCTATCTATGGATACCGGTGAACCTTTCCTCTCGTCACTTTCCTGATGTATCAGTTCGTAACACTCATCTATGCAGTGGTTGCATATGGCAACTCCCCCGGGCCCCGTAATCAGAGCTTCTACTTTCGTTTGGTCTCTTCCGCAGAAAGAGCACTTCCTAAGGGGAACCTTTGTCTCAAACATATTCACTCCTTTAAACTTTTTTGTCAAACAAAATATAATCCATTAAGCAGGTGAAGAAAGGTAAAGCAGGAGGTTCAGGATGGTTAAAGTTAAAATCTGCGGTCTAACCGGCCTAAAGGATGCCCTCTACGCCTTAGAAGCAGGGGCAGACGCTTTAGGCTTCATCATCTACGAGGGAAGCAAAAGGTTTATAAAGGTTACCGACGTTAGACACATTACTTCACAGCTTCCACCCTTTGTAACAAAAGTGGGAGTTTTCGTTAACGAGGATCCAAGGAAAGTTTTAGAAATCTTAAGCTATGCACACCTTGACCTTGCCCAGTTACACGGCGAAGAACCTCCGGAGGTATGCAACTACATAGGAGCAAACAGGGTGATAAAAGTATTCAGGCTCAAAAGCTTAGATGAAGTTGAGAAAATAAGACCCTACATAGGAAAGGTAAGAGCTATCCTCCTTGACACTTTCTCAGAGGACTCTTACGGGGGAACGGGAAAAACCTTTAACTGGGACATTGCAAAAGCGGTTAAGGAGAAGTTCCCCGAAGTTCCTCTAATCCTTTCCGGAGGCCTGAATCCTGAAAACGTTGCTTCTGCAGTAAAAGAAGTAAAACCCTTTGCCGTAGATGTCAGCAGTGGCGTTGAGGAAAGCCCCGGTAAAAAAGACCCGAAAAAGGTAGAAGCTTTCATAAAAGCAGCTAAGTGTAGTTAAGAAGCTTGTAGTTACTCAAAAGGAATAATAAGTTAAAAGGAAAGGGACAAATACAAGGAAGGAGTGAACTATGGGAACAAAAGCCCGCCAGCTCGTCGGCGAGCACGCCGACAGGATAGTTGAACTGCTCAACAGAGCTCTCTGCGACGAGTGGCTCGCCTACTACCAGTACTGGATAGGCTCAAAGGTTGTAAAGGGGCCAATGAAGGATGCAGTAATTGCTGAGCTTGTCCAGCACGCAAACGATGAGCTCAGACACGCCGATATGCTCGTTATGAGGATACTGGAACTGGGAGGAACTCCCGTTCTATCCCCAAAACAGTGGTTTGAGCTAACAAACTGCGGTTACGATGCTCCAGAAAACCCTTTTGTCAGACAAATCCTTGAGCAGAACATAAAAGGTGAGCAGTGTGCAATTGATACCTACAACGAGATAATGAAGATAACAAGGGACATTGACCCGGTAACTTACAACCTCGCCCTTCAAATAATGACTGACGAAATGGAACACGAGGAGGATTTACAGTCTCTCCTTGAAGACTTAGAAAACTTAAAGTTCTTGAAGGGATAAAATTTGCGGTGGCCAAAGGCCACCGCTTGGATTACTCTTCCTCCTCAAGTTTAACAGAGATGTGGAGCTCCTCAAGCTGTTCAGGTCTGACGGTATCGGGAGCTCCGGTAAGTAAACACTGACCCTTTTGGGTCTTCGGGAAGGCAATAACGTCCCTTATGGACTCTTCTCCTCTCATTATGGCGCAGAGCCTATCAAGTCCAAAGGCCATTCCGCCGTGGGGTGGAGCTCCAAACTTTAAAGCCTCAAGGAGGAAGCCGAACCTCTCTTTCGCCTCTTCGTCAGAGAGTCCAATAACCTTAAATACCTTTTCCTGTATATCCTCCCTGTGAATACGGATACTACCCCCACCTATCTCAACGCCGTTTAAGACCATATCGTAAGCCCTTGCCCTAACGCTTGCCGGGTCTTCAAGGAGCTTTTCAACGTCCTCTTCCTTTGGACTTGTAAATGGATGGTGGAGTGCCTCCCACCTGTTTTCCTCTTCGTTCCACTCAAACATCGGGAAGTCAACAACCCATAGGAGGTTAACCTTACTGTCGTCTATAAGGCCTGCCATCCTCCCGAGCTTTATGCGAAGGTTTGAAAGGGAAGCGTTAACGACGTCCGGCTTATCGGCAACAAAGAAGAGGATATCTCCGACCTCTGCCTCAAGCCTCTTCAGGATTTCGTTCATTTCTCCTTCTGTAAAGAACTTAACAATTGGAGACTGAAGGCCGTTTGCCGTAACCTTTATCCAAGCAAGTCCCTTAGCACCGTAAATTCCGACAAACTTTGTTAAATCGTCTATCTCTTTCCTTGAAAGCTTTGCACCGCCTTTAAAGTTTATGGCCTTAACGATTCCACCGTTTTCAACTACCGTTCTAAAGACTTTAAAACTGCAAGTTTCTGCTACATCTGTAATTTCCCTTAGCTCAAGGCCGAACCTCGTATCAGGCCTGTCCGTTCCAAAGCGCTTTATAGCCTCGTCGTAAGTCATTACGGGAATCTCGCCGACTTCTATACCAAGGAGCTCCTTGTACAACGTCCTAATAACTTTCTCTGCAACGTCCATAACGTCCCGCTCGCTGACAAAGGACATCTCAAAGTCTATCTGGGTAAACTCGGGCTGTCTGTCTGCCCTCAGGTCTTCGTCCCTGAAGCACCTCGCAATCTGGTAGTACCTGTCAAAGCCCGAAACCATCAAAATCTGCTTAAACAGTTGGGGAGACTGAGGAAGGGCGTAGAACTTACCTGGGTAAATCCTGCTCGGAACTAAAAAGTCCCTCGCCCCCTCGGGAGTGCTCTTTGTTAGGTAGGGAGTTTCTATCTCTATAAATCCCTCCTCGTTAAAGACTCTCCTCGTAACCTGATAGAGTCTGTGGCGGAAAATTATGTTCTCTGCCATCCTTTTCCTTCTTAAGTCCAAGAACCTGAACTTTAACCTCGTCTCCTCCCCCACCTTAACGTCGTCCTCAATAGGAAACGGAAGCGGAAGTGACTTATTCAGGATTTGTAACTTCTCTGCGTATATCTCAATCTGCCCGGTCTTTAACTTCGGATTTTCTGTTCCCGGAGGTCTCCTCCTTACCTCTCCCTCAACGGCTATTACGTATTCATCCCTCAACCTCTTAGCCTTCTCAACCAACTCCTCGGAAATTTCGGGGGAGAAGACAACCTGAACTTTACCGCTCCTGTCCCTGAGGTCAACGAAAACGACGCCACCGTGGTCCCTTGTTGAATCAACCCAACCGGCAACCCTTACTCTATCTCCAATGTCCTTTCCGGTAACTTCCCCGCAGTAGTGAGTTCTCTTAAAACTTCCAAGGTGTTCAAGCATTTTATCTACCTCTCACTTTTGTTTTTTGAATTTTAGAACAAATTTCAAGGTCCTTACTAACCCTGCAGTCAACCAACCGGCTCCTGAAGAGGAGCTTCCTTGAAAAGGGAAAAACATAACTGCTTCCTATCTCTGAGTTTCTGTACCTCTGCCCCTCAGTAGAGATAAAGTAGAAGGAATTAAGCTTCCATCCCCTTACAAACAGTTTCTTCCCCTCCTCTACGGTTTGAAACAAAACGGAATAGACGAGGAGAAAAGTTAAGGGGACAAATCCGTAAACGGGTCTTAGAAAGAGAATAAAAATTAAAGTTAAGACCATAACGGCTCCTGAAAGAAAGAGGGGAACCTCACAGTGAACCACAGACCACTTTGTGAGAAAGAAGAGGTATTGGGAGCTCTCAATAAAGAGGTAACCCAAGAGCTCCGTCAACCGATTTAAAAACTCCAACCTGCCGAAAGTGACCTGAAACAGAAAGGAAAGTATCAAAAAAGGAGTAAAGAGAAAACCGGCAAGAATCGTGTTAAGCCAGCTCAGTATGTTAACCGTTCCAAAGATGTTCAGGACAATCGGGAGCGTAAAGAGCATCGGAGCTAAGGAGACCTTTACCGTTTTTAAAAGCCTCCCTTCCCCTTCAAGTGAAAGGAGTATTCCCCCGACTGCACAGAAAGA
>QNYI01000142.1 GCA_003978805.1 Desulfurobacterium sp. | reverse complement strand
GGGTCAAGGATGGTTACAAACTGGGGAGCGTTAAGGCCTGCAACTACGGTCTCCCCTTCCTGCGTTGAAACGAAGGAGATAACCCCGCTCTTTGGAGCGTATATGAAGGAGTAGGAGTAGCGAACCTCTGCCTGTTTAAGGTTGGCCTCGGCAACGGCAAGCTCTGCTTTAAACTTTTCTTTGAGCTCTGAGAGCTCCTTCTTGGCCACTTCAACTTCTAACTTCGCCTTTTTTAAGGCTTCCTGAGCCGACTTTAAATCGCTCTCCGCCTGCCTAAGGTCAAACCTTGCCTTCCTTAGCTTCTGCTCAGTCGTATAACCTCTCTTAAAGAGCTCCTCCTGCCTCTCAAGTTCCCACTTCTTTAGCCTGTAGTTTTCTTCCTTCGCCTTAAGCTTTGCCTCGGCAGACCTTAGCTCGGCAAGAGCTGACTCCAGTCTAAGCTCTTTGGCTTTTATACGTTTTGGGTAGGTCTTCTTTACCTCTTCTAACTTCGCCTTTGCCTTCTTTAACTCCTCCCGGAGCTCCCTGTTGTCTATGACGGCTATCAGGTCTCCCTTTTTAACGTAGTCCCCCACTTTCACGTTCTCTTTAACCACAGTTCCCGAAATTCGCGCTCCTACCTTTATTTCAGCTCCTACCTGAGGTTTAATTATTCCCGTTGCGTCTATTACCCTCTTAACCTCACCCCTTTTCACCACAGCAGTCTCTACCGGAACTACCCTCTCGCCCTTCTTTGATTTAAAGTAGTAGACAGAACTTAAAGAGACAGAAACTATCAGGAGAAAGGCTAAAAACTTCTTCACTTCCTACCTCCGAGGAGCTCCCCCGTCGCCTTCTGAAGCTGTAAAAGTGAGAGGTTAAAGTTTAAAAGAGCGTCCACATAGGCTTCCTCTGCCTCCTTTAAGCTCTCATGAGCCTGCAACAGGGCTACAATGTCGGAAACCCCGAGTTTATACTCGTTGAAAGCCCTCTTGTAAGACTTCCTCGCAAACTTTAAGGAGGACTCTGAAGACTTTAATATATCACGACTTGCCCTTAAGGCCTGCAAAGCGTTAAGAACCTCCGTCCTGATGGCATTCCTCACCTTTTTAAGCTCTACCTCCTTCACAAGGAGCTCCTTCTCAAGTGCCATTGAACGGAACCGTGTAACCCCACTGTCA
Organism: Desulfurobacterium sp.; assembly: GCA_003978805.1. GTDB lineage: Bacteria > Aquificota > Aquificia > Desulfurobacteriales > Desulfurobacteriaceae > Phorcysia. The sequence continues at coordinate 18,195 of QNYI01000142.1, read as the reverse complement.
AAAACGGGAAAGTTAAGGGAAAGCGAAAGGTTGTAAAGGTTATCTTCTGGTAAGAATGAAGTTCCCGAGCGGGAATAGGAAACCGACAGGTTTAAGGAGGGGGAGAGGGTCTTTTCCTGAAGCTCTACGTTAAGCCTTGCTACCTTCAACTCTCTACTTGCCTTCTTTAGCTCAGGCCTAAGGGTAAAGGCCTTTTTAAGGAGCTCTTTTTCTAAAGGGAGGGGAAAGTCCTTCTTAAGCTCAACTTCCGGAGTTTCGCCTTCAGGAAGAGCATAGTCAACCAGCTCGTTAAGGGAGTTAAAGAGCTGGGAGTACTCCATCTGGGCTTCTGTAACGGAGCTCCTTGCCCTCTCAACTTCCGATTCGGCCTTTAAAACGTCGGTTATGAGGACAAGTCCCTCACGGTACTTCTTCTTGGCTACCGAGAGGATTTCCTCACTGTCCTTAAGAATCTTCTTCCTAATCTCTATCTTTTCCTTTAACGCCTTCAGCTTAAAGAGGGTAGAGAGGCCTTCGTAGTAGAGGTTAAGTTTTACGGCCTTGAGGTTATCCTTACTTACCTTAATAAAGTACCTATCAACCTTAAGCTGAACGTTCTTTTTAAGGTCAAGGGGCGTAGCCGTTAACGAGATACCGAGAGAGTACTCTTGATTCCAAGACTTGGAGTTAAAGGTCTGGTAAGGGTAGAACTCCGTAACCCCTGCACTAAGGGAAAGAGTCGGAAAGTAGGAGCGCCAAGTCGCTCTTGCAGAAAGTTCTTGCTTTTCAACTAAGGCTTTCTCCGCCACAAGGTCTAAAGCCCGCCGGTCTATCAACTCCTTTAACCCATCGGCAGTAATAGCGTACGAGCTCGTCGTTAAGAATACCAGCGTAAATACACCTATCAGCTTCTTCATTTACCTCCCTTTTTCCTCCTTACAAGCTCTTTCAGGTAGTTGAACCACTCCTCAAGTCCCTCTCCGGTCTTGGCCGAAAGGACAAAAACTTTCAGGTTGGGGTTCAGGGAGAGGGCTTCCCTCTTCACCTTCTCTACGTCAAAATCAAAGTAGGGGATGAGGTCTGACTTTGTAATTATAAAAATGTTAGAGGTTTTAAAAGCCTTTGGATACTTTGCCGGTTTATCGGGACCTTCGGGAACGGAAACGAGGACAACCCTTACGTGCTCTCCGAGGTAAAAGGAGGATGGACAGACCAAATTACCTACGTTCTCTATGAAGAGGATATCCGGAGCTCCGCCGTTCATCTGTTTTTCAAGGGCGTGAAAACCCTTATGAACGAGGGGAGCTTCAAGGTGACACGCTCCGCCGGTTGTAAGCTGGACGGCGTAGGCTCCTTTAGCCCTTACCCTCTCTGCATCCCTCTCGGTCTCTATGTCCCCTTCAAGGACTCCTATCTTGAACTCCCCCTTTAAGGCCTCTATGGTTTTCTCAAGGAGCGTGGTCTTCCCAGAACCGGGAGAGCTGATAAGGTTTACCGCTAAAACACCTTTCTCGTCAAAGTGTTTCCTGTTTACCTCCGCAATCCTCTCGTTTTCATCCAAAAGGCTCTTCTTAATTTCAACTACCCTTCTCGTAGAGTCGTCAGAAACGACTGCACGGTTCTCGTGAACATGGTCGTGCCCGCATCCACACACATCACACATAGCAGACCTCCTATACGCTTAGTATCCTTTTAAGGCTATTACAGAGTGGGCAATACCTCCCATAAAACTCCTTACTTTAACCACGTCAAAATTGTTCCCTTTCAAGATAGCGATAAACTCTTCTACAGAGTAGAAACTGTCTATTGACTTAAACAGGTAGTCTATGGCTTCAGAGCGGGGAGCTAGTAGTTTACTCATACTCATAAAAGACTTAAAAATTACATCGTTAGCAATCACGAAGATGTCTCTCCTACTTATCCGAAAAAAGTCAAGAATTCCCCAAACTCCTCCCTCTTTAAGAACCCTAAAGGCCTCTTTTACCGTAAGAATCGGGTTAAGTGAGTTCCTGACGCAGAAAGAGGAAAAAAGAACGTCTACAGAGGAATCCTTCACTGGAAAAAACCTGTTATCTGCACAAACGCAGTAAGCTCTTCCTTTAAAACGGTCTTTTGCAAGTCCAAGGAGAGGTTTACTGACATCGCAGTTTACAAGGATGGCTTTAGGATTCTCCTTTAAGTAGAGCTCCCCGACGTTTCCGGCTCCGGAACAAAAGTCCATAACGAACTTCGCTTCGGGACGTAGAGAAGCAACACCTTTTACTAAGTTCAACCTCCACCTGTTAACCCTTAGGGCAGAAATCCGGTTAATCACCTTTTCATAGTAGAGAGCAAAAGGACTGTTAAATATCTCCCTTGCATCCACTTTTAAACCTCTATTTCAACATCAACGACTTCCAGCTCCTCGCCTGAAATGAGCTTCAGGTTCACAGACCGGCACCTCGTACACTCGGGAAAGTAAATCGTCTCCACCTCAAACTCATTACCGCAGTCAAGGCAACGGTACCTTGACGGGACTTCTTCTACAAGGAGCTCCGCTCTCCCTAACTTGGGATAGTCGGGCTTTAAGGCATTAAAGGCAAAAACGAACGAGTCAACAACTATCCCCGAAAGTTTCCCTATTCTTACGCGAACCTTAGTTACCTCTTTTGCCCTCTCTTTCTCTGCAAGCTCTGAGAGGGAATTAAGGAGAGAGAGCGCTATTGACGTCTCGTGCATCTATCCCCCTTCACCTTCAATCATAGCCATCACTTCATCTAAGGCCTTCCAGATCTCCTTTGCCTCTTCCTCATCTATTACTTCAATTGCGTTGCCAACGTGAACCATTACGTAGTCCCCGACTTTCACCTCACCTTCAGGTAAGAGCATTAAACTTATATTTCTCCTTACTCCTTTAGCCTCAGCAACGGCCATAGGGTAGTTAATCTCAACAACTTTCATAGGAACACCTACGCACATTTAGGCCTCCTCAAAAGGTTCCCTTTCCCACCAGAGGTTAGGGGCTTCCGGCTTCTCTTTCCTCTTTACCTCTACGCCCCAACCCTTAAGGGTCTCAATAACTAAACGCTCAACCTCAGGTATCTTCTCCTCCAGCTCGGACGACAAGTTAGTTCCCGTCTCTATGGACTTGGGAATAACGCCGATTAGCTTTATCTCTTTCGGACAGCTTCCCTTTATCTCGTTTAAAAGTAAAACCTCCTGAAGTCCCAACTGGTGGGGAGAGAGTTTTAAAGGTAACCTATCTAAGAAGAAGTCCTCCTTCTCGTAGATTTTTATATCTCCCGGCTTCCCTTTTGCCCTGACGACATCTACGATGATAAGCTTGTCAAGGTTATCAATCTCGGGAGAGAGAAGTATGCCGGCAGTCCCCCCATCTATCAAAACGACGTTATCCGGAAACTCATACCTTGCCTGCAGGATGTAGAGAAGTTTCACTCCAAAACCTTCATCCCGAAGCAGAACGTTCCCTACGCCCATAACTCCTATCTTCTCCACTTAAAACTCCTCCTTAAAAAGATAAAGGGGGAGGTAACCTCCCCCCTCCCCAAATAGGTGCTAAGGAAGCTTACTTCTTGTGGAGAAATTTATGGCCGTCAAAGATGGAAGAGACGAGACCTTCGGGATTACGGATGCTGTTCCAGACAACGATGTAGAGGTGAACGAGAATAAACCAAGCAAAGTACCAGTTAATAAGGTGGTGAATGAACCTTGCCTCCTGCTGAGTTCCGAAGATAGAGCCGAGGGAAACGAAGAAGCTGTTCTCGGGATAGAGGAGGTATAGCCCGGTAATGGCTTGAATAACTGCGAGGATAATTGTGAAAAAGTAAGCAGTTCCGGCTAAAGCGTTATGTCCAGCCCTTTCCTCGTGCTCGTTTGTAAGGTAGGCGTAGTAGAGGAGAGTAGAAAAGAGGTTCTTTACGTTCCTTCCGTTAATCGGAAGGAAGTCCGTCAACCTCTCATACTTGTTCCCAAAGAACCAAAGGTAGAGCCTCAGTATTACGGCACAGATGAAGATCATGCCGGCTGTAAAGTGTATCCACCTCATAGTGGCCATAGTAAACTGGTGGCTTCCCTCCATCCAAGTGTTAGTCCAAGGCCAATTTATGTAAAGTCCCGTAACTATGAGGGTAAAAATTGACAGCGCAAAAGCCCAGTGAAAGAGCCTGAGCAGAACGCTCCAGACGTACTTTTTCTCGTAAACAGCCATCTCTTCCTCCCTACCATAGGCTTAAAAAGGGGAGGCGCCGCGACCTCCCGGGTTATAGAACCTTAACCTTAACTATTTCTTCCCCTTTTGGATCAATGACGTGAACAGCACAGGCGATACACGGGTCAAAGGAGTGAATCGTCCTGAGAACTTCCAGAGGTTTTTCCGGATCTGCAATCGGGTTGCCGATGAGGGAGGCTTCGTAGGGCCCCATCTGCCCTTTTGTATCCCTCGGGCTAACGTTCCAAGTTGAGGGAACTACACACTGGTAGTTCTTAATCCTCCCGTTCTCTATGACGCACCAGTGGGAGAGGGTTCCCCTCGGAGCCTCGTGGAAACCGCATCCCCTTATCTCTCCTGCCGGATAGGAAGGAGGATTGTAGATTTCAAGGTCTCCCCTACCGATGTTGTCAACGAGCTGCTCCCACTGCTTAATGGCAAGGTCGGAGATTACCTGAGCCCTTATAGCTCTTGCAAGGTGTCTTCCCGGCGTGGACTGGAGGGCGTTAACATCTACCTTAACGCCGGCTAAGCTGCTGAGCATAGAGAGAGCTCTGTCAACGTACTTCCTTGTGAGCTCGTGACCGAGAGCATACCCGACGAGGACTTGGGCAAGGGGACCGACCTGCATAGGAACGTACTCGTTCTCGTGCCTGAACCTCGGAGCTTTTGCCCAAGAGTACTTACCCTTCTCGTCAACAGTTCCGTCCGGCTTAAAGCCTGTATAGTGGGGAACGGTCTCCTCTTCCCACGGATGTCTCGTCCAGTCTCCCCTGTACCAAGAGTGGGCAATACACTCACGGACGTTTTCAACAAAGTAGGGGTCACCGAACCTCTTAATGGGCTTAACGGTTGATAGGTCACCGCCGAATATCGTTCCGCCGGGAAGGTCAAAGACCTCTCCCTTGGGATCCTGCGGGAGATCCGGAACTGCAAGGTAGTTGTCAACACCCCTTCCGTACTGAAGCCACTCCTTGTAGAAGGCAGAAATTGCAATAACGTCGGGGACGTAGACTTTATGGACAAACTCCCTAACCTCTTCAAGGAGCTGTTTGACGTAGTAGAGTCTCTCCATATTAAGCGTAGCTTCATTGTCGGGGTTCACGGCAGTAGAAACACCGCCTACTGCAAGGTTTTGAATGTGAGGGTTCTTACCGCCCAAGATGGCTATTGCCATGTCGGCCTTTCTCTGGTAGTCAAGGGCCTGAAGGTAGTGGGTAACGGCCAAGAGGTTAACTTCGGGAGGAAGTTTCATTGCAGGGTGTCCCCAGTAGCCGTTTGCAAAGGGACCGAGTTGACCGCTCTCAACAAACTTCTTCAGCTTTTCCTGAACGGCCTTAAAGATGGGAGCTCCGTTCAACTTCCAGTCAGAAATGCTCTCTGCAATCTTTGCAGTCTTATAAGGGTCGGCTTTCAGTGCAGAGACTACATCAACCCAGTCAAGGGCAGAAAGGTGGAAGAAGTGGACGATGTGGTCGTGGAGAGCGTGGGCAGCAATTATGATGTTCCTTATCATCTGAGCGTTGTAGGGAACTTCAAGGTTCAAGGCATTCTCAACCGCACGAACAGAGGCAATGGCGTGAACGGTGGTGCAGACACCGCAGATCCTCTGAGTGAACATCCAAGCATCTTCAGGATCCCTTCCCTGAAGGATTACCTCTATTCCCCTCCACATCTGGGCAGAAGAGTAAGCATCCTTTATGTAGCCGTTCTCCGGCAGAACCTCTATTCTAAGGTGTCCCTCTATCCTCGTAATCGGGTCAACAACCACTCTCTTAGCCATCTCTGGAACCTCCCAATAGGTTTTTTAATTACTCCTCAGACTTGGAACCTGTGGCGAGCTTCTTGGCTATGCCGACACCGGCGTGAACTGCGATGGCTGCTGCTGTAACACCGAGAGCGGTCTTTCCGATCTCTGTAGCGCTCGCCTGAATTCCTTTACCGCCGGGTATCTTGACGTTGGGTAACCTCTTATGGAACGGCGTCATAGTATCCCAGAAGTTGGGCTCCGTACAGCCGTAACAGCCGTTACCGACGGAAACAGGCCACACTTCTACATCGTTAAACCTGATAACGGGACAGTTGGAGTAGGTCTCGGGACCTTTACATCCCACTTTGTAGAGGCAGAAGCCGAGCCTGTGGCCTTGGTCTCCAAACTGTTCAACGTACCTTCCCTCATCAAAGTGGGGTCTTCTCTCACAGTGGTCGTGAATCTTCCTTCCGAAGGCAAAGAGAGGCCTTCCCCACTTGTCGGTGGGAGGGAGCTTCTTAAAGGTAAGGTAGTAAAGAACTGTGGAGAGGAAGTTGTAAGGGTTCGGTGGACATCCGGGAACGTTGATTACAGGTTTATTCTTAATGATGTCGCCGACTCCTACTGCACCTGTCGGGTTGGGCTTTGCTGCCTGAACTCCTCCGTAGGAGGCACACGTTCCTATCGCAATTATGGCTACTGCCTTTTCTGCCGCCTTTTTCAGTATCTCCACAGCTGTCCTTCCGCCAATCTTGCAGTAAACTCCTCCATCCCTTAGCGGAATACCTCCTTCAACTACCAAGATGTAGTCACCCTTTTCAATGGCCTTCTCCAAGTTCTCTTCAGCCTGCTTACCGGCTGCAGCCATAAGGGTCTCGTGGTAGTCAAGGGAGATTAAGTCAAGAATTAAGGAAGCCAAGTCGGGATGTGATGCCCTGAGTAGGGACTCTGAGCACCCGGTACACTCTTGAAAATGAAGCCAAACAACCCGGGGTCTCTGAGGGTTTTCTGCCGCCTCGGCCACCTTTGTCACCATCTCCATAGGAAGACCCATTGCCGCCGTAGCTATTGCACAGGCTCTTAAAAAGCCCCGTCGGGAAATGGTCTTCGGTATTCCCCCCATAAAGATGCTCCTATCCATCGCATCCTCCTTAAATACGGTTGTTATGCCTTTTTTTCTGATTTTAAATGAAGGACGGAAGGAAGTCAAGAGTATCATAAAGATTTTATTTTCTTTATTTTGAATTTTATAATACTTAATTAAGGATTTTTTATATAAGGAATTCTTTATATGCTTTTGTGGGAATCAAAGGAAAACCCCTCCCCTGTAGATTAAAAGTAACTTGCCAATCGGGGACTATGAACTAACCGAAAAGGATGTCCAGAATCTCCTTAACGACCGGATTGGAAAGCCTGTATATAACCTTTGTCCCTTCCTTCCTGAAAGAAAGGATTCCGAGCTCCTTCATCAGACCAACGTGCTGAGAGACCTTAGGCTGGGAGATACCGAGGATACTGACTAAATCTTTAACGCACATCTCCTTTTCATAAACAAGGAGGGCTATCGCAAGCCTCTCGGGGTGACCGAGAACTTTTAGGAACTCCGCCTTCTCTAAGAACTCCTCCTTAAGGATACTCTCATAGGTAACCATTTTAGAATACCTCCTCAATGTTAAAGTCGCCTATGGCGTTCCAAACCCTGTAAAACTTCCTAAACCTGTTCCCATCCCACTTAGAGCCCGGTAGTCCTACTTCAACCCTTTCCAATATTGAGTCTATGTTAAGGATCATCTTCTTCTTAAGGAGCTCCTCTACGTGAGAGATGTCTGACATCTTTAAGGAACTAAACTTTAAAAGGGAAGGGTACTCCTTCTGGAGAAGTCCGAGGGTTCTCCCTCCCCTCTCACTCCTTATTATGAAGATTCCCACGTTCTCTTCCTTTTCCGGAATGTATGTAATGTCTGAACCTCTGGCCGAAAGGTTCAGGCAGTACTTACAGGCAGAGCTTACGTAGTGGTGGTGAACCTCTACGTTAACGAGGAGTTCCCTGCCAGAAGAAAGTCCATAGGCAAGCCCCTCTTTTGTGTAGTAACACCTCTCTACTTCTTCTCTTTCACCTAAAAGGTCAAGGACTTCACAGTTTAGACTTTCCTGAGTGAGAGCTCCCGTGCAGAGAATCCCGACCTTTAGAGCCACCGCCGTCTTCACCCAGTTACAGCCGATACCGTAGTATTGGGTCTTGTTCAGTCCGTCCATAACGCAAGAGGGAGCAACAACGGCAATCCTACTTAAGTGGTACTTTTGGATAGCCTTCTTAAGAAGGGTGTTAACTCCGAAGAAAGTGTTCAGCGGAGAGAGCTCTATCTCAGAGGGAGCCTTGAAGAGCTTCGGGACTATCCTCCCTCCCTCTTTTCTCGCAGAAATGACCCCGTCTATGATCTCCTGCTCCATCATCTTTTTAAGGATTAGCTGAAGTGGACTCTCCCCTTTAGAAACTACCCTGTAAATGGCCTTTACTTTCCCCAACAAGAAGCTCCTGTCCAGCTTTAGCATCCCTTCCTCTATTAGTAAACCGGTTGTGGATAGGGTTTAAAGCTCTGCGGACACGAAGCAAGGCAGGAACCGCAGTGAACGCAAAACAGGGGATTAAAGGTAGGCTTCCCGTAGGTATAGTTAAAGTCAAGGGCCCTTGCCGGACACGCAGTCACGCACGTTCCACACCCTACGCAGAGCCCTTTATTGATAACCTCCTTAACAACGTCATAGCCGGAAGCGTCCCTTGAAGAGGCCATGAACTCAAAAGGTTGCAGGAAGTCCTCGTTTACCTCCAAAAGCGCCAACATAAAGTTGTAAAGGAGGGAAGGGTTTGGAGGACAACCCGGGATAGCGTACTTTACCTTCCCCTTTAAGATTTCCACTTCGGTCAGAGGGAGAAAGGACTGGTGGGACGGCTGGGGAGGTTGACTTCCGACGCTGAGCCTCCTCACTCCACCGAAAGAGGCACAAGCTCCGACCGTAACGATAATGTTCGCCTTCTCCGCGAGCTCCCTCGCCAAGGAAAGGTGTCTTCTGTCCTCTATACAGAGAGCTCCCTCGGCAAAGGCAACGTGCATTCGTGGAACAGTCTCCCTCTTGGTCAGCATGTTGGAGTAGACAAGCTCCACCGTGTCAAGTATCTCAACGGCATCTTCAAACATATCAAGGAATGAGACCTGACAGCCAGAACAGCTTGAAAAGTGGAAAAAGCCCACTTTAACCTTTAGGTCATCCTCACGGATAAAGTCCTCCCTTGAAAAGAACATTACGAACTCCTCAGTGGACTGCACAAACGATACAGGGATCGTAGGCCCTCACCACAAACTCCACCTTTGTCGCCGGCACTCCCTTTAAGGCCTCAGAGACGGCCATAAGGTTAAGCTCGGTAGGAACTACAATTTTATAATATGTTATTTTTCCTCTTTTGTCCAATTTAACAGCATGAATATTAGTTCCCCTCGGTGCTTCGTGAACGCCGACCCCTACCGTCTCCCCGTCGGAAGTGGGAAAAGTCCTGTTCCAGAGCTCCCCGTTAAAGGAGTTGTTCTCAAGGATTTCCTTTATTCTCGCGAGGGACTCTACGTTCTCCTGAGACCGTAAGAGGTGGAGTTCCTTGACTCCTCCCTTTGGCTTATAGCCGTCAAATAGAACTTTCCTTGCCCTCGGCCCCGTCTCAACCGGCAAGCCGTCAATAAAGGGGTAAAGGTTCGTCACTTCCCTCTTCAGCTCGCCCTCAAAGAGTTCCTGGGGGTATCGGAAAGAGATCCTGTTAAAGTCAAAGGCCTTTCCGTAGAACTTGTCGGTGGCAAAGAAGCCTAAACTGTGAGAGCCGAAGGTCTCAGGTAGACCTTCCCTCCTCCACATCCTCTCTACCCCTTCGTTAAACTCCTCTTTAAGCTCCAAGAGGAGAGGCTCTATCTCCTCTATGGAGGAGAGAATCTTCTCCTTCACGAAGTCCTCAAGGGGTTCTGAAATTCCCCCGACCCTAAGGTTGGGGGAGTGAATTATCTCACCGCCTACCGATTCAAGGAGCTCTCCCGTAAACTTCCTTACATTTTGAACCCTTCTGATGAAAGAAAACCTTTCATCCCTATCCGGGAACAGGTCTTCAGAGATAACTATCTGGTGGAGGAGGTTGTTGTATATGCGCACAGCAAGGCCGAGAACCTCCCTTAAGAGCTCTGCTTCTTTCGGAACCTCTATGCCGGCAGCTGCCTCAACCGCCCTTGCAGAAGCTATAGCGTGGGTCACCTGACAGAGACCGCAAATTCTGGAAGTGATTACCGGAGCTACAACTGCCTCTTTATCTATAAGCAGGGTCTCAAAACCGCGAACGGGAACAAGGGCAAAGTAAAAACCGTCTTTCACGATACCGTCTTCAACCTCAAGGTGGAGGCCGGAGTGCCCTTCCGTTAAGGGTATCCCCTCTATCCTTACAACCTTCCTCAAACCAAACCTCCGTAAACGGCCTGTCCTAAGGAAATTCCCCCGTCGTTTGGAGGGACTATCTGGTGGAGGAGAACTTTAAACCCCTTACTCCTTAAATCCTCATAGAGGATCTCCGTCAAAAGTTTATTTTGGAACACTCCTCCAGAAAGGGCAACCGTATCAAGGCCTGTCTCCTCCCTCAACCTATCAACAACCCTAACGACCATACTGGCAACCGTATTGTGAAACTTCCTCGCTATCTCCTCTACAGAAAGAGTACTCCTATCCTTCACTATTTGTTCAACAACAGGCCTCCAGTCAACTTCTCCGCCAGTAACGTCAAAGTGGTAAGCTTCTTCTGTACTAAAGTGGAGAGCTCTCTGCTCAAGCAGAATGGCAGCCTGAGCCTGATACGTAACCTTTTCCCTTATCCCAAGGATTGCTGAAACGCCATCAAAGAGCCTTCCCATACTTGAAGTTAGAGGTGAGTTCACTCCCTTTTTAACCATCTGCTCCAAGAGGGAGAGCTTCTTCCCGTCTACAGGGAGAACCTTCCTCGGGTCAATGCCAGAGCTCAGTAAAAGAGAGACCGCAACCCTGTAGGGTTCCTTTACAGCCCTGTCTCCACCGGGAAGCCTAAAGGTTTTAAGGTGATACCTCCTCTCAAAATCTGTGTAACCGGCAATTAAAAACTCACCGCCCCATATAGTTCCGTCCCTCCCGTAGCCTGTTCCGTCAAAGGCGACTCCGATTACCCTCCCCTCAAGAGGAACTTCGTTCTCTGCCATACAGGAGATTACGTGAGCGTGGTGGTGGTAGACCTGAACGAGCCTGTCCCCGAACTTCTCCCTTCCATACCTTGTAGAGTAGTAAAGGGGATGTCTGTCGCACACGACAACTTCCGGCTCAACCTCAAAAAGTTTCAACATGTCCCCTACAACTTCTCTAAGGAACTCCTCGGCCTTAGGGTTGTCTACGTCCCCTACGTGCTGTGAAAGGTAAACCTTATTCCCCTTTGCAACGGCCACGGTGTTCTTCATGTGAGCGCCGAGGGCTAAGACCGGCCTTTTTAAACTAAAGGGCAGTACGACAGGAACGGGAACGAATCCCCTTGAACGACGGATAGGAACTTGCCTCCCGGCAATTACCCTGACTACGGAGTCATCGCACCGGCGGACGATACGCCTGTTGTGGAGGAGAGCTCCATCGGCGATTTCTCCCACGATAGATAAAGCCTCGTCGTTGTCCTTTACTATCGGCTCGTCGGTAACGTTGGCGCTCGTTGCAACAATCGGCCTTTTAAAGTCGTTGAGTACTACGTGGTGAAGAGGGGTGTAGGGTAGAAAAACACCTACGGTGTTATTCTCCGGCGATACAGACTCGGCAAGGTCTGTTCCCGGTTTCTTATTAAGGATTACGATGGGAGACTCTACCGAGGTGAGAGCTCTCTCCTCTAAGGGAGAAACCTCAGCGTACTCCTTTATAGTATTAAGGTCTTTAAACATGACGGCAAAGGGCTTTTCCTCCCTGCGCTTTTTTCGGCGGAGCTCTCTCACTGTTTCCTCTCTTGTCGCATCACAGATAAGGTGAAAACCTCCAAGCCCTTTAAGGGCTACAATCTTCCCCGCCTCAAGGTATTCAATAACCTTCCTTATCGCCTCCTCATCCTTGCAGACAACCTTCTTACTCTCGTCAACGAAAAAGACGTAAGGGCCACACTTGGGACAGGCATTCGGCTGGGCGTGGAAGCGCCTATCAGTGGGGTCTTCATACTCAGAGAGGCACTTTTCACACATTTTAAACTCTTTCATACTCGTATTGGGTCTATCGTAGGGGAGCTCCTCTATAATCGTAAAGCGGGGACCACAGTTCGTACAGTTAATAAAGGGGTAGCGGTAACGCCTGTCCTTTTTGTCAAAGAGCTCCTTTAAACACTCTTTACAGGTTGCAAGGTCTGGAAGGACGCAAACCTTTACCTCTCCACCCTTTTCGCTCTTCCTTATCTCAAAGTCCTTATATCCAACGGGCTCTAAGAACTTATACTCAAGGCTAAAAATCTTGGCTATCGGGGGTTTTTCACTCTGAAGCCTTATTAAAAAGGTGTGGAGCTCCTCTTTCTCCCCTTCCGCCTCAATCACAACTCCGAGCTCTGAGTTAAGAACGTAACCTTTTAAACCGAGCTCCTCAGCAAGCCGGTAAACGAAAGGTCTAAAACCAACCCCTTGAACAAGTCCCGTAACAAAGACCTTAACCCTCGTTTTCAAGCTACTCCCTCAACTCAAATGTTATGACAATAAAATTAACCTAATGAAACTACAAGAGAAAAGGTCAAGTGGTAGAATTCCCTTTGGCAAAGGATTACCTCAAAGGAGTAGAAAATGAAGGAGTTTGTAAAGGAAAAGGTAAGTGACGCAGTAAGGGAACTGCTGGGAGAGGATAAGGTTCACGTAGTAGAGAGGGCAAGCTTTGAAAAGCCCAAAAAGAAGGAGTTCGGGGATTTTGCAACGAACATCTCTTTTCTCTTAGCAAGGGAGCTAAAGAGGAAACCTTTTGAGATAGCGAGGGAGCTCTCCCAGAAACTTTCAGAGCTCCCGGAGTTTGAGAAGGTGGAAGTGGCAGGAGGAGGGTTTATTAACTTTACTTTCAGTCAGGACTTTTACGTAAAAATCTTAAAAGAAGTGGCAGAGACAGACTTTTACGTTTCTGATATCGGCAAAGGAGAAAAAGTTCTCCTTGAGTACGTCTCTGCAAACCCGACGGGCCCTCTCCACGTAGGCCACGGAAGGGGTGCAGTTGTCGGGGATGTCCTATACAGGGCGATGAAGCTAACCGGCTACGCTCCCGAGAGGGAGTTCTACATAAACGATGCAGGAAGGCAAATAAAGCTCTTAGGAGTATCAATCTACGCAAGGATGAAAGAACTTAAAAAGGAAAACTACCCTTTCCCTGAAGACGGCTATAGGGGAGAGTACATAAAAGAGCTGGCGGAAAAACTCCTAAAAGAGAGGCCTGACATTCTGGAGCTCCCGGAAGAAGAGGCCGTTGAGATAGCCTCAGAATTTGGGAAAAGGGAGCTCCTTAAAGAGATAAAGGAAGACCTAAAGGAGCTCGGCGTAGAATTTGACAACTGGTTCAGCGAGAAGGGACTCTACGAGAGAGGGGAAGTTGAAAGGGTATTAAAGCTCTTAGAGGAGAAAGGACTCCTTTACGAAAAGGAGGGAGCTCTCTGGCTGAAAACTACCCTCTTTGGAGACGATAAAGACAGGGTGGTAAGGCGTTCAAACGGGGAGTACACCTACTTTGCTTCAGACATTGCCTACCACTACAACAAGATGGAGAGGGGATACGAGAAGGCAATTGACGTCTGGGGTGCAGACCACCACGGATACATCCCGAGGGTAAAGGCGGCCGTTCAGGCACTCGGAGGAAATCCCGACTGGCTTGAGGTTATCCTCATACAGCTTGTTAAGCTCTTTAAGGGGGGACAAGAGGTAAAAATGTCAAAGAGGGCGGGGAACTTTGTAACCCTACGGTGGCTGATGGAAGAGGTTGGCGTTGATGCAGTAAGGTTCTTCTTCCTCTTAAAGAGGCACGACACCCCCCTTGACTTTGACATAGACTTAGCCCTTTCGGCAAAGAACGAAAACCCCGTTTACTACGTCCAGTACGCCCATGCAAGGCTCTGCAGTATCTTGGACAAAGCCAAAGAGAGAGGCCTTGAGCCGAGCGATGATAACCTTAAACTCCTCTCCTCCGAAGAAGAGAAGGAACTGATAATAGGTTGCTACCTCCTACGCTACGAACTCCAAGCAGTTGCCTCAAGAAGGGAACCCCACAGGCTCACCTACTACCTCATAGACTTGGCCTCTAAGCTCCACAGGTTCTACAACAAGCACAGGGTCATGGACGAAAGCGAAAAGGAACTCTCCTCTGCAAGGCTTTACCTCATAAACGCCGTAAGGAAGACAATAAAAATCGGTCTTGATATCTTAAACGTAAACGCTCCGAGGAGGATGTGATGGAAGGGGATAGGAGGTTACAGCTCATTCTCATCACTGTAGCTACCGTTATCTTTGCCCTCTCCTACATCATCGGCTACATGGTGGGAAAGGAGGCCGGTTTTGAAGAGGCAAAGGCTAAGTTTGAAGTAGAGAAACAGAGACTCCTAAAGACCCTCGCAGAAATCAGCCCCATCTCAAGGCCGGTGGAGAACAAGCTGGTCAACGAGAGCGAAGAGACTGAGACCGAAAACGCCGAAAAGGAAGAAAACGAGACAGAAGAGGAAACCACCCCTGCCCCAGAGGAAGCGACCCAAGCTCAAAAACAGGAAGAAAACAGCCCAACAGAAAGCACTGAAGGCGATTTTTACCTGCAGGTAGGAGTATTCAGAAATGCAACAAACGCCTCTAAACTGGCCGAGAAGCTGAGGGAAGAAGGTTACGAAGCAACGGTTGTACCTACCGCCAGCGGGAAGTACAGCAAAGTAATAGTCGGCTACTTCTCCTCTAAGGAGGAAGCCCTAAAAGTAAAAGAGGAGCTTAAAAGCGAAGGGTACAACTCCATCCTCAAACGGAGGCAACCTTGATAGATACCCACGCCCACATCCACTTTCCCCAGTTTGACGAAGATAGGGAAGAGATAGTAAAGGAGTGTGAAGAAAAGCTAACCACGGTAATAACCGTCGGGTGCGACCTCAGAGACAGCGTAAAGGCAATAGAAGTAGCAGAAAAGGCAAAGAACGTTTTTGCCTCCGTCGGGATTCACCCCCACGAAGCAAAGAACTACTCAGAGAAGGACTACGATAAACTCTTAGAACTTGCTAAGAGCTCTCCAAAAGTTGTAGCCATCGGGGAAGCAGGACTTGACTTTTACAGGAACCTCTCTCCAAAGGAGAAACAGTACGAAATCTTTGAGATGCAGGTTGAAGTCGCCAGAAAGTTAAACCTTCCGATTATCGTCCACACGAGGAACGCCTCAAGGGAGATGGCAGAATTTATAAGGAAGAAGTTTAACGGCGTTAAGGGAGTTATCCACTGCTTTAGCGGTGAGAGGGAGCTCCTTGACTCAGCCCTTGACGCAGGCCTCTACATCTCCTACGCCGGTCCCGTAACTTACCCCAAGAACAACGCCTTGAGGGAAACCTTACGCTTTGTCCCGAGCTCCCGCCTACTCATTGAGACCGACTGTCCCTACTTAGCACCGCAACCTGTAAGGGGTAAGAGGAACAAGCCTGTTTTTGTCGCCTACACGGCAATGACCATAGCGAAAGAGCTCGGCCTTAACTTCACAGACGTCTTAAGGATAACTACGGTCAACGCGAAACGCCTCTTTAAACTCCCTCTAAGCGAGGCGGAGAAGAAAGAGAAACTCGTCTACACAGTCGGGAACAGGCTCTACATCAACCTCTCCTCTTCCTGTCCATGTAACTGTAAGTTCTGCTTTAGAGGTGTTGAGGACTTCATCCTCGGCTACAACCTCAACTTAAAGAAGGAACACGTAGCGGAAGAGTACATGTACAGGATAAAGAACCCGAAAATCTACGATGAAGTTGTCTTCTGCGGTTACGGCGAACCTTTCACCCGATTTGAAGACCTTAAGAAAGTTGCAGAGTGGCTGAGGAAAATGGGGGCAGAACGGATAAGGGTTGACACCTGCGGGCTCGGTTACCTTATAACGGGAAGGGAAGACATCTTAGACGAACTCAAAGGGCTCGTTGACGCTTTCAGCATCAGCCTGAACGCCGGAAACCCAGAGGAGTACTACAAAATAGTCAACCCTTCCTTTGGGAGGGGAAGCTGGGAATCGGCACTGAAATTCATAAAGGACGCAAAAGAGAAGGGATTCGCAGTTACAGTAACGGCGGTAGACCACCCAGAGTTTAACGAGGACTCCTTTAAAAGTTTAGCCAAGGAACTGGGGGTTAACCTCAGAATAAGACCATTCAAGAGGTTTAAGAGATGGGAAGAGTAGCCCGCTTTGCAATTTCAATAGACGAGAAGCTCTTAGAGAAGTTTGACAACTTCATAGAGAAGAAAGGCTACGTCAGCAGGTCTGAGGCAATAAGGGACCTCATAAGGAACGCCCTCATAGAGGAGTCCATAGGGGAAGATAGGGAAGTCTTTGGAACCATAACTATCGTCTACGACCACCACCAAAAGGAGCTCGCAGACCGGATAACCGAAATAGAACACAGCTACCTTGAAAACATCATATCAACGATGCACATCCACATAGACCACAACCACTGTCTTGAAACGATAGCTGTAAGAGGGAAGGCCAGCAAGATAAAGGAACTTGCCGATAGGATTATTACACTAAAAGGAGTAAAACACGGAAAGCTTGTAGTAACCGGGATTGAGCCTTAAAGGAGGCAGTCTATATTCTCTCTTAAACAAAATCTGGGAGGTAACTCCATGGCCGGACACTCTAAATGGGCAAACATAAGACATAGAAAAGCTGCTCAGGATGCAAAGCGCGGTAAGCTATACACGAAGTTAGCAAGGGAAATTACCGTCGCTGCAAGGGAAGGGGGCGGTGACCCGGAGTTTAACCCGAGGCTCAGGGCTGCCATTGAGAAGGCCAAGAAGTTTAACATGCCTAAGGAGAACATAGAGAGGGCAATTAAGAGGGGAACGGGAGAAATTGCCGGAGAAACCTACGAGGAAATTACCTACGAGGGTTACGGTCCCGGCGGTGTTGCCATAATCGTTAAGTGCCTGACGGACAACAGGAACAGAACCGCTGCAGAGGTTAGACACGTCTTTTCAAAGTACGGCGGTAACCTCGGAACTTCTGGGTGCGTCTCATGGATGTTTGAGAGGAAAGGGGTCATCGTAATCCCGGCCGAAAAGTACGATGAGGATACCGTTATGATGGCAGCAATTGAGGCCGGAGCCGAGGACGTTAAGAGAGAGGAAGACAAATTCATAGTCTACACAGAACCCTCAGAGCTTGAGGATGTCAGGAAGGGGATGCTTGACGCCGGAATAGAAATTGAAGAGGCAAAGCTTGACCTCATCCCGACAACTACAACAAGGGTAGAAGGAGAAACGGCAGAAAAGGTTCTTAAACTCCTTACGGCCTTAGAAGACCTTGACGACGTTCAGGAGCTCTACTCCAACTTTGACATGCCGGAAGAGGTTATGAAGAATGTTTAAACCTTTTCAGGCCTTCCTTTTATCTTTAGTCCTTTTCCCTGCGAGCGCCTACAGTGTAACGGCAGAAACGTTGAGTTCCCTTGTAATAAAAGAGTCCAACCTCCTCTTGGGTAAAACTGCCGTATCCTCAGAGCCTATAAACTTATCGGGTAGAGCAGAGCTTAACCTCCCTTGGGATAAACCCTCCTTTCAGTTCTGGAGGTCTTACTATCAGAACAGGTGGAACAGGCTAAAGCTCATCTCCCAGATAGACAACTTCAAGCTCTTCTACCCAACGGTTAGAGAAATATTCAAGAGAGAAGGTCTACCTGAAGACTTGGTATTCTTAGCGATAGTTGAGAGTAACGGTAATCCCGCCGCAGTCTCTAAGGCCGGAGCTGCCGGCCTGTGGCAATTAATGCCCCTAACGGCGAAACTATACGGCCTGAAAGTCAACCGCTACATAGACGAAAGGTTTGACATTGAAAAGTCAACAGTGGCGGCGGCACGTTACCTAAAATACCTCTACTCCCTCTTCGGTAGGTGGGACTTAGCAATAGCTGCCTACAACGCAGGTCCCGGAACGATTAAGAACAGGCTTAAAAAGCTCGGGGCAGAACACTTCTGGGACTTAACGAAGCTCCCAGACGAAACCCTCA